>JBDGXT010000373.1:0-3500 GCA_039584455.1 Gemmatimonadota bacterium | reverse complement strand
TTCCTGGAGCGCCCGCGGCACATCGAGTTCCAGGTGATGGGCGACCGCCACGGGCGGGTCATGCACGTGTGCGAGCGCGATTGCTCGGTGCAGCGGCGCCACCAGAAGCTGATCGAGGTGGCGCCCAGTCCCGTGGTGGATCAGGAGATGCGGGAGAAGATGGGCGAGTGCGCGGTTCGCGCCACGCAGGAGATCGGGTACGTGGGTGCCGGCACCGTGGAGTTCCTGCTCGACGAGCACGGGCACTTCTACTTCATGGAGATGAATACGCGTATTCAGGTGGAGCACCCGGTGACGGAGATGGTCACCAACTTCGACTTGGTGAAAGAGCAGATTCGCGTCGCGGCCGGCGAGCCCATCATGCTGAATCTGTCGGGGAACCGGTTGCGCGGGCACGCCATCGAATGCCGCGTGAACGCCGAAGACCCGTACCGCAACTTCCAGCCCTCTCCTGGTACCATCACGGCGTATCACCCGCCGGGCGGTCCGGGCGTGCGGGTTGATACGCACATCTACGCCGGCTACACGGTACCGCCCTACTACGACTCGCTGCTGGCCAAGCTGATCGTGCACGGGAACACGCGGCAGGAGGCGCTGTCGCGCATGCGGCATGCGCTGGAGTCGTTCATCATCGAGGGGGTGACCACGACGATCCCGTTCCTGCGACGGGTGATCGAGCACCCCGATTTCGAGTCCGGAGAGATCGACACCAAGTTCCTCGAGCGGGAGACCGATCTCTTCAAGCCCGCCGCATGAAGCTCACCGTCTACTTCACCCCGCTGGGCGTCAAAGCGAACGACATTGCCGGACGGCCGGTGCTCGTGGTGGACGTGCTGCGCACCACGACCACCATGGTGGCCGCGCTCGCGAACGGTGCGAAGGCGGTCTTGCCGACGGCCACGGCGGAGGAGGCGCTGCGCGTCGCCGCCAACCTCGAGCGCGACGCGGTGCTGCTGGCGGGCGAGAAGGGGATGCACGCGATCGACGGGTTCGCGCTGGGGAACTCGCCGGCCGAGATGACCGAGGAGACGGTGGGCGGCAAGACGCTGGTGATGGCCACCACCAACGGCACGGGTGCGGTCGTGGAGGCCGAGCCGGGGAGACCGGTCCTGATTGGCGCGATCACGAACTTCTCGGCCGCAGCAGAGCGGGCCAAGGCCGTGTATGCCGAGACCGAGGATTTCGTGATCCTGTGCAGTGGTCGCGAGCGCGCGTTTGCTCTGGAGGACGCGTATGTGGCGGGCCGCTTCGCCCAGGCGCTGATTCCGGGCCGGCAGCGGCGCTCGGCCGAACTGAACGACGCCGCGCTCGCGGCCCTCGAGCTGGTGCGCCGCTACGGTGACAAGTGGAAGAGCGCGGTGTCCGCCAGCACCGCCGCCAAGCAGCTCCGCGCGAACGGCTTCCGGAGTGATGTCCTGGCGGCGACGGAGGCGGATGTGTACACCGTCGTGCCCGAGTACGCGAACCGGCTCGTGACCCTTCCCGACGGAGCCTGACATGGCCCTGACGCCGCGGCACAAGCAGGAGTTGCTCGCGATCGTCTCCCTGCTGGTCGGCGTCTTCGTCGGACTCACCCTGCTTCCCTGGGACATCACCGGAGCCGCCGGGCGCGTCATCGGCCGGTTCCTGTGGATGTCGCTCGGCATGGGAGCGGGCCTCCTGCCTCTGCTCGGCCTGGGCGTGGCGCTCGCCGGCATCGCGATCGCCACCGGCGCGCGCGGTCCCGCTGACTTCCCGCCCGACTACGAGGCCTGGAGCACGGCGCAGCGGCTGACCGGCATCCTGCCCGCGCTGATGGCGACCGGCCTCGCGAGCGTGGTCGGGGCCGCGGGGGCAGTGATCGTGGCGCTGCTGGCGCTCTCGGCGCTCACCATGTTCACGCTGGACTGGCATCCGTTCCGTCGCTTGGTCGCCGGCTGGAGGGCCGGGAGCAGGCGTCTGCGCGCGGATGTGGAGTGGGCGGGTGTGCCCGCGCCCGAGGACGAGGAGGGCGAGGAGGAAGGGCCGGAAGCCAAACCGCAGCCGCTCGACTCGGCCGGTGCGATCCTGCGGCGCTTCACCAGGCGGCGCCCGCGTCCCGAGGACGCGGCAGACAAGCTGCCCCCCGTCGCGCTGCTGCACCCCGCCTCGTCCGAGGCCGCGCAGGACTGGGAGGACGAGATCGAGCGCCAGGGCCAGGTGCTGATCGACACGCTGGCCACGTTCCGCGTGGAGGGGAGCATCGTGGGGCGCACCACGGGCCCCGTCGTCACCCAATACGAGATCGCGCCTGCGCCGGGCGTGAAGGTGGGCCGCATCGCCGCGCTGGCCGACGACCTGGCGCTGGCCATGCGCGCGCAGTCGATCCGCATCGTGGCGCCCATCCCGGGGCGGGGTGCGGTGGGTGTCGAGGTGCCCAACCCCAGCGCCCGCATCGTCACGGTGCGCGAGCTGCTGGAGACCGCTGACTGGGATGGCTTCCGCGGTATTCTCCCCATCGCGCTGGGCCGCAACCTGGAGGGGAAGCCGGTGGTGGGCGACCTGGCGCGCATGCCGCACCTGCTCATCGCCGGCGCCACGGGCACGGGCAAGTCGATCTGCATCAACTCGATCATCACAAGCCTGATCTACCGCTACACGCCGCTCGAGCTGCGGATGATCATGATCGACCCCAAGATGGTCGAGCTCTCCATGTACAACGCGCTGCCTCACCTGCGACACAAGGTCGTGACCAACAACCGCGAGGCGGCGCAGGCGCTCAAGTGGGTCATGGTGGAGATGGAGCGGCGCTACGAGCTGTTCCACGCGAACGGAGCGCGGCAGATCCAGGACTTCAACCGGTACGTACGGGAAGAAAGAGAGCTCGTGCTACCGAATGGGAGGGGGGAAGCGGCAAGCGGGAAGGGTGCCGCGAGCGATCAGGAGGAGCTGGAGTTCGAGGCGCCACCGTACGACGAGGGGCCGCTACCCTACATCATCGTGTTCGTTGACGAGCTGGCCGACCTGATGATGACGGTGCAGGGGGAGGTGGAGAAGCCGCTGGCGATCCTGGCGCAGAAGGCGCGCGCCACCGGGATCCACTTGGTGCTCGCCACGCAGCGGCCCAGCGTGAACGTGATCACCGGGCTCATCAAGGCGAACTTCCCCTGCCGCATCGCCACCGGGCTCATCAAGGCGAACTTCCCCTGCCGCATCGCGTTCCGGGTCGCCTCCAAGGTGGACAGCCGCACCATCCTGGACCAGAACGGCGCCGAGACGCTGCTCGGCAACGGCGACATGCTGTTCCTGCCGCCCGGCAAGAGCGAGCCCGTGCGCGTGCAGGGATCGTTCGTCTCCACGGGCGAGACCGAGAAGCTCACCAAGTGGTATGCCGAGGTCGCGGCAGAGGCGAAGGGCGCGCCGGGGGTGGAGGAGGAGGACATCATCGCCAAGATCGAGGCGATGGAGGAGGAAGAGGGCGCGGGTGTGAGCGGGGCTGCCGCGACGGGCGACCGGGACGCCCTGTTCAAGGAGGCGGCCCA
>JBDGXT010000085.1:0-7361 GCA_039584455.1 Gemmatimonadota bacterium | reverse complement strand
GATACCCCGGCACGACGGCCTCGGCGATCGCGGCCCGCCCCGCCGCCTCCAACCTCGCGTGCTCCCCGGCCACAACGGAGCGCGGGAAGGACGCGAACGGCCGGTAGAATACGCTCTCGGTGGGATCGTCCACTACGTGCGACGCAATCGTGACCTCGTAGCCCTCGAGCACGATGCGCGGCATCGAGAAGCCGCGCGCCAGTCCTGCCCGCATGTTCTCGATGTTCTGCTGCACGTAGGTAGGGAACGCCCACAGGCGCGCAATGTAGTCCTCGTAGTGCTCGACGGTGAACAGCGGCACGAATTGCGGCAGTCTGGCAAACGCGACGTGGAAGCCGGCATCGGCCGTGATGGGGATCTCGTAGCCGCGAAACGCGAACTCCGTGAGCGCGTCTTCGAGCCGGCGCTCGAACATGTCGTAGCTCACCCGGTCAGTGACGTCGAGGGCCGAGCGATCGATTGCCCGCAGCCGCTCCAGATACACCCGACTCGCCTCGGCCCGTCGCGCGTGATCGTCCGGCGCTACGGAGCGCAGGCGGTCGTTGTAGCGGAGGTCTCCCACGGCTGTGGCAAAGACTGGGTACTCCCGTAGGTCGGAGTCCCAGGCCTCCTCGAACAGTGCGTGCAGCTGCGCTCGCGCATCCTCCTGTGCTGGGAGCGTGCGCGCGACGGCGCCGAGCACTGCGGCACACGCGACCACGCAGATCACACTTCTCATGCTCCGGCCTCCTTGGATCTCTCGGGGGTGGCGGCAGTCACGAGGTGACTCCGGTTTGCAACACCTGCTCGAGTTCGCCCAGCGTTGACCCCACGCGTGTCATGCGGCGCTTCCCATCGTGCAGCGCCGCGAGCCGGCTGGGCATCGGCACCGGCCGCCCGATCACCGGCTCCACGACGTGCGCGAACTTGGCTGGGTGCGCCGTGGCAAGGACGATCACCCGCGCGTCCCGGCGGTCCTGCAGCACGGCACGCGACGCCAGGTACGCCACCGCGGAGTGGGGATCCATCACTCGGCCGTGCGCCTCGAACACTCCCTTGATGGCATCGCGGGTGGCGTCGTCGGTATGCGCCGATCCGGTGACGTCCCGCCGCATGGCCTCTACGTCGTGGTCGTACAGGGCCAGCATCCGGGCGAAGTTGCTCGGATTCCCCACGTCCATGGCGCTCGAGATCGTACGCAGGGAGGGACGCGGGCTGAACGAGCCCGTCGCCAGGTACTCGGGCACCACGTCGTTGACGTTGGTCGCCGCGACGAACCCCGTCGCCCGAAGCCCGAGCCGCTTGGCCATGAGGCCCGCGGTGAGATTGCCGAAGTTACCCGACGGCGTGCACACCACGATCTCCCCCTCTTCCCGGAGCTGCGTCCACGCATGGAAGTAGTAGAAGATCTGCGGCAGCAGCCGCCCAATGTTGATCGAGTTGGCGGAAGTGAGGCGCAGGCTCCGCTGCAACTCCCGATCGGCGAACGCCTCCTTCGCGAGCCGCTGGCAGTCATCGAATGTGCCCGACACCGCGAGCGCCTGTACGTTGCCCCCGAGGGTGGTGAACTGCCGCTCCTGGAGCGGGCTCACCTGTCCCTGGGGGTAGAGCACCACCGTCCGGACGTTCGGGAGCCCAAGGAAGGCATCGGCCACCGCCCCACCGGTATCCCCCGAGGTGGCGACCAGCACGGTGAGGGTCCCTTCCTCGCGGCTGCGGTAGCCGGCCATGAGTCGGGCCATGAAGCGCGCCCCCACGTCCTTGAAAGCGAATGTCGGACCGTGGAACAGTTCGAGCACGTACGTATGCTCATCGAGCTGCACGAGCGGGATGGGGAAGTTCAGCGCCTCACCGATCACGTCGGCCAGGTGGGTGCCCTCGGTGTCGTCGCCCCACAGCTGTCGCGCCACGGTGAGCGCGGTCTCCTCGAGCTGGGCGCCGCGAAGGTCGCGGATGGTCGACGCGTCGAGCGGTTCGAGCCGCTCCGGCAGGTACAGCCCCCCGTCGGGGGCCAGACCCCCGAACAGTGCCGTCTTGAGATCCGTGACCGGGGCGTGCCCGCCCGTGCTGACGAGCTTCATCAGCCGAACCGCTCGAGGCGCAGGGCCGTGAGATCCAGTGAGGGCTTCCCGTCGAGCACGTACTCGCTGATGAGCTTGCCGGTGACCGGCCCCAGGGTGAGCCCCAGCATCGCGTGCCCGGTAGCGACGTACGCGCCCCGGTAGCCGGGCACCGGCCCCACGACCGGCAGACCGTCAGCGATGCACGGGCGCAGCCCGCACCACGCCGAGTGCGCCTTGGCCTCCCCGACCTCGGTGAGGTACTGCTTCGCCGACTTGGTGAGCTGCTCGAGGCGGGAGCGGCGCATCTCATGATTCACACCCGAGAACTCCATGGTACCGGCGAACCGCACCGAACCGTCCATGGGCGTGCAGAACACCGATCGCTCCCCCAGCATGCACGTCGCCCGCAACGCCGGTGTCTCCCCTTCGCGGATCTTCCGGTCGCGGTGATACCCCTTGCCGGCTTGTAAGGGGTAGCGGCAGTCCATCTGGTGCGCCAGCTCGATGCTGTATGCGCCGGTGGCCAGCACCACGATATCGGCGGGAATCGTCTCCCCCGCGGCCGTCTCCACGCCCGTGACCTCGTGGCCCCTGGTCGCGACCGCCGACACCGCCACCCCGGTGCGCGCCACGGCCCCGTACCGTCCCGCCCGCTGGGCGAGCCCGGTCACGAACCGGTGCGGATTCATGCTGGCGCCGTCGCGCAGGAACACCCCCCCGACGACGCGGTCGTTGAGCACGGGCTCCCGCTCGCGCATCGCGTCACCACTCAGGGGGTCGGCGCTGAACCCGTGCTGCCGAATGAGCGCCGCTTCGTGCGTGGCGGCCGCCAGCGCCTTCTTGGTGCGGAAGACCTCGTAATACCCCTCCGGCCGGTAGCCGCAGTCGATCGCTTCACCCCGCACCAGCTCGCGGAACAGTCCTATCGTCTCGCGGCTCAGGGGCGCCAACGCCCGCTGCGCGTGCTCCTGGTGCTGGGCGTTGCAGAAGCGGCTGAACAGGCGCAGCCAGCGCATCAGCTCGGGGTCCCACCGTGGAGCCATGTAGAGGGGGCTGGTATCGTCCAGCAGGGACGTCAGGGCCTGTCTCACACGACCCGGCTTGTTGAGCGGCCCGTGGCCGGGAGCGATACAGCCCGCGTTTCCAAAGGACGCGCCACTCCCGATCTCGTCGCGCTCCAGCAGCGTGACGCGTGCGCCGCGCCGCGCGAGGAAGTAGGCGCAGGAGACGCCGATCACGCCTCCTCCGACCACGACGACGTGAGGATCGGTCCCTACACTCATCCGGCGATGCTGTACTCGTACCGCCCTCGGACGGGCGCGTTTTCCTCGTAGCGGCTGAAGCGGAAGAGGTCCGCCGGAAACTCGGGATCGCTCACCTTGGTGACGAGGTCGGCGGTCATGAGCCCCACGGCGGGTCCCAGCTTGTAGCCGTGCCCGCTGAATCCCGAGCAGACGTAGCAGCCGCTCCCCGGGGGTAGCTCATCGATGATGGGATGCCAATCGGGCGTGACGGCGTAGAGCGACGCGTAGCCGCCCATGCTCTCGCTCGACTCCATCGGTGGGTAGCGGCGCACGAACTGCTCACCCATCTGCATCTCGAACTCCGTGTCGGAGTGCTCGGCATAGTCGTCGGGATCCACGATGGCGCTCGCCTCAGCCGGGTCGATCGAGCCTACCAGGGTGAGGTTACCCGTCTCGGCCCGAAGATAGACTCCGTTGACCAGGTCCATCACCACCGGATGGGTGACGAAGGTGGGGGGGCGTCGGAACACCGCCACCTGCACCCGGCAGGAGTCGATCGGCACCTCCACACCCGCCAGCGCCGCTACACGGGCACCCCAGGGCCCGGCACAGTTCACCACGACGGGAGCGTCGAACGGCCCCTTGGTGGTGTCCACCCCGACGACCTTGTCGCCGGCCAGGCGGATGCCCGTCACCTCACAGTCCACGACGATCGTCGCGCCGTGCCGCTTGGCCGCCTCGGCGTAGCCGTTCACGGTGAGATGCGGATCGGCGTAGCCGCTCTCCGGCTCGTGTGCCACCGCACCGACATCCCCGGTTTCCAGCCCCGGCACCAGTTCAACGAGGTCCTCCACACCGATGAGTGACGTCTGGATCCCGAAGCCCTGCTGCAACTTCACGTTGGCCTCGAGCCCCTCCCGGTTGCGGGCATCGGCCAGGGCGACCCAGCCGGTCTGCTCGAATCCCACCTCACCGCCGACCCGATCGTCCCACTGCTGGAAGACTCGCAAGGAGTGCAGTGCCATGCGGGCCGTGAGCGCGTTGGAGTAATGCTGCCGGATGATGGCGGAGGAGCGTCCCGTTGCCCCAGAACCCACCGTGCCCCTCTCCAAGACGGTCACATGCGTCCCACGCTGCGCCAGATGATAGGCCGTAGCGCACCCCATGATCCCGGCGCCGATGATCACGACATCCGTCGTCTGTGCCATTGGTCTTGCCCGTCGAATGGAGTTCGTCCCCTCACGTCACCACCTAAAGAATACCCGCGGGGCAAGCGGCGGCCAGTCTGTCGACGCCGCATCACGAAACGAGCCCCGCAGCCAGACTATCGACTGCGGGGCCCATCCAACAGCAGGGTGCCTGGCGCCTACTGACTCTCCCACGCCTCCTTCGTCAGCAGGGTGAGCGGCTCCTGCCGGCTGCGCTCGAGCTGCCGGTTGAGGTTCTCTAGATCGCGGCCGACGAACTGGGCAAAGCGCTCCTCCGCTTGCGCCAACCGCGTCTCCATCACGTTGATGCGCTCCAGCTGCGAGTCGGTGGGGCGACCTTCGTACCCGTTCACCGCCCCGTAGAGATCCACCAGCTTCTCACGCAGGAACTCCTCGCCCGACCAGAAGCCGGCGTCCGACGTGGACACGATCTCCCCGCGGAACGCCTCCAGTCGGTCCGCGTACTGGTTCAAACGATCCGTCGTGCGGCCGCGCCCGAGGGCCTCGGCGCGCTCCCGTGCCTGATCCCGTAGGCTGACCAGGGCATCCACGACGTACCCGAGGCGGCCCACCATGCCGTAGAGCAGGAGTGCCGTTTGGTACTGTACCTGGCGGTCCTCAGGGGTCGCCGTGGAGCGCGGATCGGGTACCAGGGTGACCGAACTCTCGTAGGTGTCGTTGCCCTTGATCAGCCGTACCGAATAGGTCCCTTCGGGCAGCCGCGGTCCGGTGAACGCTCCGGGCGACTGCACGAGCGAACCCGCCGCCGGGACCTTGGGCGGCTTCATACGCGTTGGAAACGGCACGCGGTTCAGGCCGCGCCGCTTCCCACCCGGCGCCGTGTTGACGAGGTTGCCCTGCTCGTCGTACACCTCGACCATCATGTCGCCAAACATGTGGCGCCGCTTCAGGTAGTAGACGATGTTCGCGGCGTCGCCGGGGTTCTGGCCCACGAACTCCTCGTCGCCGGGGAAGTCCTGCACCGCTGCCAGAATACGCAGCTCGGCGGGCCGCGTGGGCAGCATCACCACCGCGCTGTCGAGCATTGCCTGCGTGAGGTGGCGGAGCGGCGTGATGTCGTCGAGGATGTAGATCCCCCGCCCGTGGGTCGCCACGATCAAGTCGTGTTCGCGCGGATGCACCCGCAGGTCGTGCACCGAGACCTTCTTCGGGAGACCGCTCTCGAAGCGGGCCCAGCTGGCCCCGCCGTCCAGACTGAGGTACAGCCCGAACTCCGTTCCCACGAACAGCAGGTCAGGGTTCACCAAATCCTGTCGGATCACGAAGGCGTAGCCCTCCATGTCCTCGGTGACCAGCGACTCCCAGCTCTGCCCATAGTCGGTCGTACGGTACACGTAGGTCTGCATGTCGCCGCTGCGGTGTCCGTCAAACGTGACGAACGCCGTGCCCGCCGCATGGATGCCGGCCTCCACGTGCGATACCCAGCCCCCCGACGGCGCGCCCTGCATGTTGCCGAGCACATTGGTCCACGACTGCCCGCCGTCGCGCGTGACCTGGACGTTGCCGTCATCGGTGCCGACCCAGATCACCTGCGGGTCGTGCGGCGACTCCGAAATGGTATAGATCGTCGTGTTGTTCTCGGCCGTGGTGTTGTCAATGGTCAGGCCGCCCGACTGTGCCTGGCGTTGCCTGGCCGGATCGTTCGTGGTGAGATCGGGCGAGATCCGCTCCCACGAATCGCCCTGGTCCGCGGAGCGAAACAGGTACTGGCCGCCCACGTAGAGCGTGCGGCTCGGCCCCACGTGCATCGGCGCGTTCCAGTTGAAGCGGAAATCCGGATTGCCGGCCTGCGGGTACGGTCGGATGTCCTTGAGCTCACCCGTGGACTTGCGGAAGCGCATGAACATCCCGCCCTGATACTCCACGAAGATGATGTCCTCGTCGTTGGGATCCGGAGCCGCGTGGAACCCGTCACCGAAGCCAATGTTGCGCCAGTCCTTGTTCTGGATTCCGGCGACGCTGCGGGACGGCCCCATCCACGAACCGTTGTCCTGGAGACCGCCGAACACGTTGTACGGTATCTCCATGTCGTACGCCACCTCGTAGAACTGCGATACCGGCAGAGACTTCACGTGGCGCCAGCGGTTGCCGCGATCGTTGGAGATGTACACCCCACCGTCGGTGCCCAGGATCAGGTGATACGGGTCGGTCGGATTGATCCACAGGGCATGGAGATCGCCGTGGTAGCTCCCGCCGCCACCCATGAACGACGAGAGCGACTTTCCGCCGTCGTCCGACACCGCGAGAGACAGCCCGGGCTTGTACACCCGGTTGAAATCGGTGGGATCGACCACGATCAACGAGAAGTAAAACGGCCGCTGCCGCACGCTGTTCGAGGCGTTAACCTCGCGCCAGTGCTCGCCCGTGTCGTCAGAGCGGTACATGGCGGTGTTCTCCGCCTCCACCGTCGCGTACAGCACGTTGGGCCGTGACGGGGCGATGCCGATGGCGATTCGCCCTTCCAGGTCTCACCCCCGTCGCTGCTCTTGTGCAGTCCGCTTCCGGGGCCGCCCGAGTTGAAGAAGTCGGGACCGCGCCGGAACTGCCACATGGCGGCGTACAGGATGTCGGAATCCTGCGGGTCCACGGCGAGGTCCGCGCAGCCGGTATTCTCATCGACGTAGAGAATCCGCTCCCAGTTCTCGCCGCCGTCGGTCGTCTTGTAGACGCCCCGCTCCTCGTTGCTGCTCCAGAGGTGGCCGGTGGCACAGACGTACACGACGTCCCCGTCCTCCGGGTTCACGTGGATCTTGGCGATCCGCTCGGAGTCGCCCAGTCCCATGAACTCCCAGTTGTCACCGCCGTCGGTGGTGCGGTACAGCCCGGTCCCGACCGACACGCTGTTG
>JBDGXT010000084.1:0-7111 GCA_039584455.1 Gemmatimonadota bacterium | reverse complement strand
GAAGGTGGCGTTCGACGAGTGCGTCGGGGCCGCGCTGGGCGGGGCCCGCAGTCTGGTGACGATGAAGCACGTCGGCCTCAACGTGGCCGCCGATCCGTTCATGGTATTCCCCTACGCCGGCACCAACGCCGGCTTCGTCGTGCTGGTGGCCGACGACCCCGGAATGTACTCCTCGCAGAACGAGCAGGACTCGCGCTACTTCGCGAAGCTGGCCAAGGTGCCGCTGCTGGAGCCGGCCGACGCCGCCGAGGCCAAGGAGATGATCGGCCTGGCGTTCGACCTGAGCGAGCGGTACCGCACGCCGGTCATGTTCCGCAGCACGACCCGTCTGGCCCACACCAGGAGCCCGGTCGAGCTCGGGCAGCGCAACGAGGCGCCGCGCAAGCCGTTCACGCGCGACGTGCGCCAGTATGCGATTCCGGTGTTTGCGCGGTTCCGCCGGCCCGAGCTGGAGGAGAAGCTCGGCAGCCTCCGAGCCTGGGCCGGGCAATTCGACGGTAACCGCCTAGAGGAGGGCGACTCCGGGCTCGGCATCGTGACCCACGGCATTCCCTACCACTACGTGAAGGAAGTGGCGCCGCATGCCACGGTGCTCAAGCTGGGTATGGTCTACCCGTTGCCCGAAGAGCGCCTCAGGGAGTTCTGCGCCCGCTTCGACACGGTCTACGTCGTGGAAGAGAGCGAGGGCTTCATCCAACAAGAGATGGCGAGCTTCGGGATCGTCAACACGATCGGCAAGGAGCGGTTCACCAACATTGGGGAGCTGAGCACCGATCTCGTCGCGGCCGGGCTCGAGGGCACGCCGATTCCCGGCGACTTCAGCGATGACATAGCCATCCTGCCGCGCCCGCCGGTCCTTTGCCCCGGGTGCGCACACCGTGGGGTGTTCACCGCCCTGCGGCAGATCGGCGCACTCGTGACCGGCGACATTGGGTGCTACACCCTCGGGTGTCTCCCGCCCTACAGCGCGATCCACACCACGTTCTGCATGGGCGCGAGCATCGGGAACGCGACCGGGTTCAATCGAGCCGGCGAAGAGCAGGTCGTGGCGGTGATCGGCGACTCCACCTTCCTCCACAGCGGCCTGCCCAGCCTCGCCAGCGCCGTGTACAACCAGGTGCCCACGACCACGATCTTGCTGGACAACGGCACGACCGGCATGACGGGCCACCAGGAGCACCCCGGCACCGGCCACACGCTCAAGGGCGCTCCCGCCCCGGCCGTCAATTACGAGCAACTCATCCGCGCGCTCGGCGTGCAGCAGCTCCAGGTCGTCGATCCCTGGGACCTCGAGACTACCAAGAGCGCGATCGAGGCGGGCCTGGCTCACTCCGGGCCCGCCGTGATCATCGCGCGGCGGCACTGCCAGCTGCTGCCCGTGGAAAAGACTAAAGAGCACGTTCCCTACCGCGTGGTCGAGGACGAGTGCGTGCTGTGCGAGGAATGCATGGAAGCCGGCTGCCCAGCGCTCGTCTGGGAGGGTGAGTACCCGACCATCCGCGATTGGGAGTGCGTCGGCTGCGCGCTCTGCGCGCAGCTCTGCCCCGCCGAGGCCATCGTCGCATGACGGTCACCAACGTCCTGATCGCGGGCGTCGGCGGCCAGGGTGCGGTACTGGCCAGTGAGCTCCTGGCATTGGCGGCGGCCGCCGCCGGCAAGGACGTGAAGCAGGGGGAGTTTCACGGTGTGGCGCAGCGCGGCGGAGCAGTATTCAGTCACGTGCGCTTCGGCGATCGAGTGTACGCGCCGATGGCCCGCCGCGGCGAGGTCGACTTTCTGCTCGCTCTCGAGAAGCTGGAGGCGCTGCGCTACGCCCACTTCGTGAAGCCGGGCGGCACGATCATCATCAACGACTACAAGGTGGAGCCGCTGCGTACCGCCGACGAGCGTCCCTACCCGGACGAGGCCATCGACTTCCTGACCCACAAGGGGTTCGAGGTGGTGGTGCTGGCAGCGACCGAGACAGCCATGGAGCTGGGGAATCACCGGGCCGCCAACGCGGTGCTGCTCGGAGCGCTCGCTCAGCGCCTCGACATTCCCGATGAGGTATGGAGAGAGACCCTGCAGGAGCGGGTCCCACAGGGTCTCCTCGAGCTCAATACGCAGGCCTTCGCGGCCGGCGCTACACCGCCATAGTCTTGGTGTACTCCGCCCCGACCGCGCCCGTCTGACACCACTTGGAGGTCATGAAGTCGGCCGACCGCTTTGCCTGCACGGCGAGCGCGTCGGCCAGTGTGGCTGCGCACGCTTCCTGGATGCAGCCCATGATGGCCGTGCGCGCCTCCTCGACGAGGGGCGCGTCCGGCTCGGGCAATCCAGGAGCCTCCATGGGGACCTTCTGGAGCGGTCCACTCTCGACCGCACGGCGCTCGACACCATGCTTGCCCTTCGACGCGATCTTCCACGCCGTCTGCAGCACGTCGTCGAGCGATCCGGCGTAATCGATGAGCCACCCCACGGCGTCCTTGGCCCGGACGGCACGGCCGCCGAGCAACAGCTGCAGCAATTTGGGCCAGTCCTCGCGCTTCGCCTTGCGGAAGGGCCAGTGACACCCCTCCATACCTGGCACCACCGGCAGCGTGACCTCCGGCATGCCGAGCTGCGCATCGTCCACGGCGACCATGTAGTGGCAGTGCATGAGTAGCTCCAGCATGCCGCCCAAGCAGCGCTTCCCGTTGACGCACGCGACCGATACCTCGAACTCGTCGTTCAACCGGCGTGCCGTGCCCGACCAGCCGCTGGCGATCCCGTATCCCGCCTCTGCGTTCTCCAACGCCGAATAGAACTCCGCGGTGTCGGCACCCACGAGCTGAGTGGAGAGGTGGAAGTCGCCGGTGAGGATCAACCGCTCGATCCCCTCACCCTTCAGCCAGTCGAGCGCCCGGTTGAGCTCGGCGTCCACGTCGCTGTTGTAGCTCTCCCGGCTGATCGTCACGACACCGACGGTGCCATCGTGCTCGGCGTTGACGTAGAGTTGCTGCCACTCGGGCGTCTCCATGTTCGCAAAGGCATCGGGATGCCATGCCGCGCCCGCTGCCTCGGGATGCACCCGGTGGTACGCCTCCACCGTCTCGATCACGGCATCCGGTCCCGCAGCACGCATCACCGCGAGTATGCCGCGACGGAACTGGGCGCACAGTTCACCGATGGCGTTGAGGTGGGACAGATGTCCACGCTGCTCGTGCAGCATCAGGCTGGTCATCTGGAACATCGGCCCGAGGATCCACGTCCCGAACTCCGCCGCCCCATCGCTGTCGAGCTTCCAGTCCACCAACGGCCGGAAGTGGTTCGGCGGGTACCAGTTCTGCCCCGTCGTCTTGCGCTCCTCCAGCACCCTCGTGGGCGTGAACACCGCGCCGTACTGCTGGCCCAGGTGGTGGAGACACGACCAGGTGAGGAAGTTTGCCCCCTTCGCCCCGATCGCGTCGTGTGCCCGGAACGGGTTGGGTCCGAGCAGCTTGCGCGCGAACTTGTCCACCTTCCAGAAGGGCATGTTGCTGGCTTCGTGGTAGCGCAATCCCGCCAGGGTCACGCCGCAGAACAACACGTCCAGCACGAACGACCAGTGGTCGCTCACCGGAATCGGCATGAGCCCCAAGGCCCAGAGCAGCTGGCTCACCGGCGACGGTTCTGCCTCGACCACCTCCCACACCTTGTTGATCTCGTGCGGAAAGGCGGGGTGCGCGATCCCCACGCCCAGCTCCGAACTGGGGAACCCCGACGTCACCGATCGGATCTCGATGTCGGGGAAGGCGTCACGGAAGATCTTGTAATGCGCCTTCTTCACGTCGAGGATCTCGGGAATCGCCTCGAGCAGGAAGCGCGGCCGCAGCTGCCGCAGCTCGCTTGGCAGCGTCCTGCCGTCGTAGTTGAGGCGGGTGATGTTACCCATGATCCGGTTGGCACCATCCGGCCCGAAGGCCTGCACCAACCCGGGGTACTGCTTGCCGATCCCGTCGGGGGCGTTGGGGAAGTCGAGGGCCACCATCCGCACACCGAACGGCTCGAGCCGCGAGCCGAGCTGCATCGTCTTGCCCGCACCGACGATCCCGTTGGCGCCCGAGATGACCATCGAGCCGCGTTGGCCGGAGTTTCCAAAGACCTGATCCACCAGATCACCGGCAGTGACCGGCGTCCGTCCCTTCTGGAACATCGCACTGACGGTCCCGAGGCCCAGCGTCTGGAGCGTCGTCTCCCGCATCGTCTTGGTCATGATGCCCCGCCTCCCTACGAAACCTTCAGGAGCGCCGCGATACCCACATCGCCGGCGGCGCATCCGAAGAGCAGCACGTAGCCACCACCCAGGTCCACCGCCTCCTCGAGCGCCTCGATCATGATTCTCGTGAGCGTCGGCCCCTGCGGGTGGCCCCACACCAGGGAACTGCCGGTCTTGTTCATGCAGGACCAGTCGTACTCCAGCAGCTTCGAGAAGATGGCGTCATTCACGGCGAACGGATTGTGGTTCTTGACCACGGCGATATCGGCCATGGTGAGGCCCGTCTTCTCGAGCAGCTTCTGGACCGCGAACGCGGGCGCTTCGGGCATGAGACTCGGATTCGTCCGCACCTCGATCTTGGCCACGAACTGAATGTCGATCTCGGGCCGCTGGCTCAGCTCCTTCGACTTCTCCTTCGTGGTCACCAGCAGGCACGCCATGCCGTCCGAGGCATGGGTCTGCGTCCCCCCGGTGACACAGGTGTCCAGTTCGTTCATCGCCCGCAGGCCGCCCAGCGACAGCTCGCGGACGCCCACGTCGTCATCGATCCGCCCCAACGGCCGACCCTGCACGTTGAGGACCTCAAGCGGCACGAGCACCCGATCGAGAAAGCCCGAACGTCTGGCATCGAAGTACTGCTTGTGCCGCAGGTAGGAGAGCTCGTCGACCTCGTTGCGCTCGATCTTGTACTTGCGGGCGGCCAGTCCGGCCGTGGTGATCATCGCATTCCCGGTCGCGGGATCGAAGCCGAAGTTGTCCCACACGTCCGCCAGGGCCTGGGTACGCTCATGCGCGCGCCGCTCCGGGAACACCCCCACCGGCGAGTCGCTCGTCCGGTCGAACGTGAGCACACCCGTCACGTCGTAGCCGGACTGCACCTCGTTGCCGGCCAGCAGGACAGCTTGCAGGCCGGTCGCGCAGGCCTGCTCCATGTGGTATCCCGGAACCCGCTCGCCCAGGCAGCTCGCCACCAGCGGCGCGTTCCAGAACTTCCAGTGCCAGGGAATCGTCGAACCGATCACGAGGTAGTCGAGCTCGCTCTTGGGCACCTTGCGGAGCCCCAGGATGCGGTTCATCGACTCGCCGGCGAACTGGCCGATGTTGACCTCTGCCAGCGCCGAGGTTTGCCAGGCGGGGAAGTAGCTGCTGCCCCACGTACCGTAGGGGATCCTGGCACGCGGGAACATCTGATTCGCCTTACTCATGGTACCCCTCCACTTCGTCTTATCACTTCAACGCCGGCGGCCACACTGGGGATCCGGCGGCGAGCGCCGACACTTGAGCTTATCCCCCGGACAGGGGCGCGCAATGGTCTCCGTCCTACCGCTTCAGCAGCGGATCGGCACGGATCTGCAGGATTCCGCTATGGCCTGTCCCGTTTACCGTCAGCGTGAGACGGTACGTACCGGGTCCGGCCGTGGGTATGCCGTACTCCTCCACAGTGAGGCCGGTGTCCATGAACTGGTTCAGGTTGAGCAGCACGCCCACCGCCCGCCACTCCTCGGTGGGAGTCTCCGCGCGCTGGAAACGTTGATACGCCCGCTGCACTCGCCCCCGGGTGCCTCCGCCGACCAGCTCCAGAGCGCGCTCGAACGCCGCGGCGACGACCCGCCTCTGATGCTCGGTCAGTGGGTCGGGATCGAACTCCCGGTTCCACAGATAGCGGTGAATGCCTGGCTCACCAGCCACCCCGGTGACGTGCCGGTAACGGCCCTCCTCGTCGGTGATCTCGAGCGTGCCCGACTGCGTCGTGGCACCGAGGTAGTATGTCACCGCGGCGTTGTTGCGGTATCGCGCCCGGGGCAGGCTGGAGGTCGGCTCAACGGTGGGCGGGTTTTCGCCGGCGAACCAGAAGTGACCCCGCTGGCCGCCCCGGCTGGTGTTCTCCCACAGGGTGGCGACGCGCTGCTCGAACAGATGCGCGTCGGACGCCGCGACCTGGTCGGTCAGCTGCTGCAGCGGCGTCAGGTCGTCCAGGATCCAGATGGAACGACCATGCGTCCCGGCGACCAGGTCGTTGTCGCGCGGATGGATGACCAGATCCTGCACCGCCACCGTGGGAAAGCCGTTCCCCAGTGGCGCCCAGCGCTCACCGCCACTCCACGAGACGAACACCCCGAACTCCGTCCCCACGAACAGCAGGTCGGGGTTCCGCAGATCCTCGCGGATGACGTGCACCACCTGTCCATCGGGGATGTTGCCGGCGATGTTGGTCCAACTCCGCCCGAAGTCGGTGGTCTTGAAGACCCAGGGCGTGAACACGTCGCTGCGGTGGCCGTCGAACGTCACGTACGCAGTGCCCACGTCGAAGTGCGACGCCTCCAGTCGCCCCAGCCAGATCCCGTCGGGCACACCGCGGATGTTGCGCCGCACATTGGTCCAGGTCGTGCCGCCGTCGCGCGTGATCTGCACGTTGCCGTCGTCGGTGCCCACCCAGATCACGTCTGGCGTGATCGCCGACTGCGACACCGATGTGATCGAGCAGTGGAGCTCCGCTCCGGTGTTATCCGGCGTGATCCCACCGCTCTGGCCCCGCAGAGTCTTCTCGGGATCGTTGGTCGTGAGATCCGGTGAGATGATGGTCCAGCTATCTCCGCCGTCCGTGGTCTTGAACAGGTACTGCGCGCCGAGGAACAGTGTCTGGGGATGGTGCGGTGACATGACCAGCGGCGCCGACCAGTTGTAGCGGAACTCCCGTCCCGCCTGCCGCTCCTCTTCAGGCACCACGGCCTCGTAGTTGGTGAGGCTGCGCGGTGTTGGGGGCGTGCCCGAAAAACGATGCGTCTCCACATCGTAGCGCCGGAAGCTGCCGTTCTCGGCCTCGCTGTACAGCGTACGCCAGTCGGTGGGATCGATCTGGATGTCCATCCCGTCGCCCCAGTGCAGCTTCCAGTT
>JBDGXT010000372.1:0-2114 GCA_039584455.1 Gemmatimonadota bacterium | reverse complement strand
CCGCTCTGGCCACACCCCGCATGTAGCCGTACTGTAGCGCTGTACACGCCGTACCTTAGACGGGAAAGGCTACAGGAGTCCTCCCCGTGACCGATCTCCTGGAGCGCCTCACAGGTGCCGTCGGCGAGACCTACCGCATCGAGCAGGAGCTCGGTGGCGGCGGGATGAGCCGCGTGTTCCTCGCCGAGGAGGTGCGACTCGGCCGGCCGGTGGTGATCAAGGTGTTGCCCCCCGAGATGGGCGCCGGGGTCAACATCGAGCGGTTCGAGCGCGAGATTCGGCTCGCCGCCAAGCTGCAACACCCCCACATTGTCCCGCTGCTCACGGCGGGGTCCCAGGACGATCTGCTCTACTACGTGATGCCCTTCATCGAGGGGGAGTCGCTGCGCGCGAAGCTCGCCCGTGAAGGCGAGCTGCCGGTGGGCGAGGTGGTGAGGATCCTGCGGGACGTAGTCGATGCGCTGGCCTATGCCCACGAGCACGGGGTGATCCACCGTGACATCAAGCCTGACAACGTGCTGCTCACCGCGAAACACGCGGTGGTTACGGACTTCGGGGTGGCGAAGGCGGTGAGCGCGTCCACCGATGAGGTGTCCGTGACCTCGCTGGGTGTAGCGCTGGGCACCCCGGCCTACATGTCGCCCGAGCAGGCGGCGGCGAGTCCGCAGGTGGATCACCGGGCGGACCTCTACGCGGTGGGGACGCTGGCGTACGAGATGCTGTGCGGCCGGCCGCCGTTCAGCGGGACGAACGCCCAAGCGGTGCTGGCGGCGCACGTGACCCAGGCACCGGAGCCGTGCACCACGCACCGGCCGGCGGTGCCGCCGGCGTTGAACACGCTGGTGCTGCGCTGCCTGGAGAAGCACGCGGCGGACCGCTGGCAGCGGGCCGAGGAGCTGGCGCCCCATCTCGAGGCGATGCTCACACCCACGGGAGGCATCACGCCCACGGGCACACAGCCGGTCGCGGCGGTGGACTATGAGGCGGCGGCGCGGGCGAGCCATCCCGTGCGGGTGGCGGCCCTCTTCGGAGTCGGCGCGGTGGCGGTGCTCGGCCTGGCGTACCTCATCATGATGCAGCTCGGGCTGCCGGACTGGGTGTTGGTGGGGGCGATCGCGCTCCTGGTGATCGCGCTGCCTATCATGCTGACGACGGGCCACCTCGAGCGGCAACGCGCGCTGGCCCGAACCACGGGGGCGGTCGTGCCTACACCTCCCGCCGGCGTGCAGCACTGGCTCACCTGGCGCAGGGCGGTGCTCGGAGGCGGGCTCGCATTCGGGGGCCTCGCGCTGGTCGCGGCGGCCTACATGGCGATGCGCATGCTGGGCATCGGGCCGGTGGGGACGCTGCTCGCGTCGGGGATGCTGGACGAGCGCGGCCGGTTGATCGTGGCCGAGTTTGAGGACCACACTCCCGACGCGAACATGAGTGCCTCGGTCACCGAAGCCTTCCGTATCGATCTCTCCCAGTCGCCCGTCGTGAAACTCATGGACGCCTCGGCCATCGAGCGGGCGCTTGAGCGCATGAACCGCACGCCAGGGACCCCCATCGACGTCGGACTGGCGCGGGAGCTTGCGCAGCGCGAAGGAGTGAAAGCGGTGGTCGCGGGCGACATCGGGATGCTGGGCAGTGGTTACGTGGTGTCCGTGCGGCTCCTCGCCACGATGGACGGTGCGGAGCTCGTGGCACTGCGTGAGACGGCGGAGGACGACCGTGCAATGATCGCCGCCGTGGACGCGCTCTCGGCCAAGCTGCGTGAGCGGATCGGCGAGTCGCTGAGAACGATCCGCGCTGGTGAGCCGCTGGCGCACGTCACCACCGCTCCCGGGGCGTGAGCGCTGAGAATGCGGGGAACTACGAGCGGGCGGCGTCGCTGTTCGAGGAGGCCGTTGCGGCGGACTCGAACTTCGGCATGGCCTATCGCAAGCTCGCGATAGTGCTGGTCAACGCCGGGGCCGAGCGCTCACGGATCGTGGCGGCGGCGACCAAGGCGTTCCGGTTGCAGGACCGTCTCCCGGCCGTCGAGCGATACATGGCCATTGCCGCCTACCACGGCTACGCGGAGTTCGATCGGCCCAAGATCGTGGCCGCCTACCGCTCGGTGCTGGAGCTCG
>JBDGXT010000371.1:0-2389 GCA_039584455.1 Gemmatimonadota bacterium | reverse complement strand
ACCAGTCCACGTCCGTCTGGTCGTCGGCGTTCCAGGCCTCAGCCAGTCCGTAGTTCTGGCCGGGCGACTTGGCCTCGTATGCGAAGCCGACAACTTCTTCCGCGAACGTGGCCTGCCCTTCGAGCTCCCAGCGGCTCTGGATCAGGAAGGGCGCATCCTCGATCGCGTCGCTCGCCGGGTAGTTGTCACCCGACACCAGGCTTCCGGTCGGATCGGGCGCCTTGGCGTAGTAGATCTCGCCCTCGTTGCTGGAGAGCCATACGGAAACAGGTGAGAGATCGGTGCTCACAACGAACCCGAGCGTCGCGCCATTCCGCATGATATTGACCTGCCTCGAGACAACCACCACCACGCGGCCGTTCGCGTCCAGGTCCGTGGGCTGGCCGAAGTACTCCACGTCCTTGGAGTAGATCAGGGTGTCGAGCTGGAGGCTCAGGGACTGGTACTCGGCGTCCGTCGGGTACCTTGAAGGCGAGGGTGTCGCCCACGGCGGTGGCCGGAGGAACGCGAGTCCGGCCACTCGCTGCCGCGCGCATGAAGCCGCCCCTCGAAGGCGTCGGCATCAGCCTCCGCTCCTTGGCGCGTAGCTCTGCCTCCGCCTGGCGGTGCGCCGCCCAGCGGCGCGCGCGCGCGTTCCCGGCGAGCGGATCCCAGCCCCGGACCTGCGGCACGCTCAAAAGGGACGGTAGCAGCGCCGGCGGTGCCGGAGCCGCAGGGTCCTTCGCGCCCGTGACGGTAATGGGCGTCAGCCGTTCCACCTCGCCCACCGCCTGCACGCCGATGAGGTACTCCTCGGCGCTGCCGCTGGCAGCGAGCTGGAAGCAGAAGTCGTTGGGATCTTCCACGCGCAGCATCTCGCCCACCTGCAGGCTCACGAACGACGCCGGCGTCATGGCGTGATCCGTGGGAACGCTGGGAAGGGCCGTCACGAACACCTGCACGCTCACGTCCTGCGCCGGCAGGCAGTCGAACGTCGGGACGGTGAAGGTGATGCTGGTCGTTGTCGACGCGGTCACCGTGCCGGCGATCCCTTCCACCAGCACCGTGTTGTCCGCGGGGGTGGCGCTGAATCCCGTGCCCGTGATCGTAGCCGACTGCCCCTCCACGATCGGATCCGGTGCGATCTGCGTGATGGTCAGGTTCGTGCCCTGGGCCGAGAAGCTGAGCGGATCGTTCTTGATCCCGCCGGCATTCACATCCAGGGTCTGCACCGCGATCTCGGGCCCCAGGGTCCAGCGGGTCCACGCTTCGCCGGCGGCATCGGTCATGGTATTGGTCGGGTTCACCGAGCCGGTGCCACCGCTTCCTACGGCGAACGTCACGCCATGGTCGGGCACCGCATTGCCATACTGGTCGAACACCTTCACCACCACGGAGTCGAACAGCGCCGCACTGACGATCCCGACCTGGTTGTCGCCGTGCGCCACGTCGACCGAGTCGGCCACGTCCGCGGTCGCCGTGGCGTCGACGAGGGTATTGAGCCCCGAGGCCGTGCTCACCGTGGCCCGCAGCTGCTGGGCCCCGGCCGCTGTCCCCATCGTCCAGCTGGCGGACGCGTTGCCGCTGGCATCGGTGGTGTCGGCAAACGGGTCCACCGATCCTCCACCCGAAGTCACCGCGAAGGCCACCGCCTGGTTCGCCATGGCAGCGCCGTTCTGGTCGTCCACGCGCACCACCACGTCCGAGGCGAGCGCCTGACCCACCGTGCCGGTCTGGCCGCCTCCGGACACGACGGTTATCGTCGTGGCTCGCGGTGCCGGAGGCTCCTGCCCACCGCCTCCATCGACGGGCGAGTCACTGCAGGCCCAGACGCCTGCTGCGGAGGCGGAGAGGAGCATCAGCGATGCACGTAGGAATCGTGAAGACATGATACCACCGGGGATGGGAGGTCCGGCTAACCTAACGAATTACCCGCTCGGACAGCAACACGAGCACGTACGGCCAAAGACCCGGTTCGCGCGGTGAGCTGGCGCACGTCACGCCCCGCCTTTGGCTGCAGGGCTGTGATACGCTATCGTTGACGCGAAGATCCATGCCTCGAGCCACCCGTACTCACGCCTACTGCCTCGCGGCAACCCTGGTCGCAGTCCTCGGCTGCGCCGGAGAATCCCCCGATACGCAAGCCCGGGAGAGCCCGGAGATCCCCACAGCCCATCCGCTGGTCGTGGACTCCGCTGCGCAGCCGATGGGCTCCGACACGGGGACCGCCGCACCAGCGGCAGCCGCCCGCGCGGCCGATGCGGCACCACAAGTCCCGCAAGACTCACCTCTCTCCGGCAACTGGCACCTTCTCCCTGCGGCACCGATCCGGCGGGGTGGCCCCGGCATCCGTCTGACGCTGACGATCGACTCTGTGCGCGCGGTGCGCCTGTACGGCAGGCTGGCGCAC
>JBDGXT010000370.1:0-4670 GCA_039584455.1 Gemmatimonadota bacterium | reverse complement strand
AAGGCGAGCAGTGAGTCGCCCGAAGCGGTCACTGCTCGCCCATCGATGAAGATCAGCATCTCCGACGGCCCTGGCGCGTCGCACGCCGCCACGAGGGCAACTGCGAGCGCGCCGAGAGCCGGTCGAAGTGCGTTCACGCTACAGTGCGTACACCGGGATCTGGAGGACCAGGAACGCCGGGACCAGCAGATCGTCGAAGTGGTCCAGGATCTCGAAGACCGACTCGAACAGCTCAGCCAGCGCCTGGAGCTGATCGCCTGTGAGCGGGTTGCCCTGGCCGTCCTCGAAGACCGGCTGGTCGCCCCCGCCGGAGATCTCTACCACCAGCGCGCCATTGTGGTGCACGGTGCCGGCAATCGCCGTGTCGCTGCCAGTCACGTGAAAGACCACGGTGTGGTCACCGTGTTCCACCGTGAGGTCCACCGTCAGGGTGCCGGCGAGGCCGTCGGCGTTCACGACGAGGTGCACGCTGGCGGTGCCGTCCACCCGATAGATCAGGTAGTCGATCGTCGCCTGCTCGGTGTCCTGTGTCAGGGTCACCGAGAGCTCGAAGTTGACCTGGGTGGAGCCGTCGGACACGAATCCGTCGGCGCTGAACGTGATGGTGGAGGTCGTGACCGTCGCGCTGGCCACGTAGTTGAGCACGTTGGTCGAGCCGATGAACGCGGAGATGCGCACGGCGTCGGCCGAGGGCGTTGACTCGTCGGTCAGCTCAACGTAGCCGACGTGCGTCAGCGGCTGGACGATCTGGTGCAGGATGGGATCGACCGCGTACAGGCTGATACGGACGCCGTCCGCCGGACCATCTGTGGAGTCCGGGGCGATCACGTACGATTCGCTGCCCGCGTCGTAGACCCACGTGGTGCCGAGGTAGTTGGCCGGGAACAACACCTCGGCCACGGTCGGCTCGAACGGCAGCGCCTGCATGGCCGAGAGCCGCTGGGCGCCCCAGTCGCCGGGGTTCCATGGCGCGGTCGGCAGCGTCGCGACCATCGGGGCCGCCGCGAACTGCGGGAAGGCTGCACCCAGCACGCCGAGACTCTGCACCGCCTCGTTGTTCTCGATCGCGTCGTACACGTCCGCGGCGGCGGCACTCGTCAGAACCGCATCGAAGTCCTCTCCTGGTGAAACGGAGTCGCCACACCCTGCAAGCGCGAACACCGTCAGTGCGGTGAGCGCCAGAAGGCTGCGGGACGTACGGGAATGGGTGGTCATTATGGTCTCCTTCGGATTGTACCCATCGGTGTGAATACCGCGGAGCGAGTCGCGCGTGTGACGTACGTCACGCTCTCTCGCTCCGTATCTGGGTGCCAATCTAGGGACCCCTGTCTCACGCCTCTGTGACGCCGCCCACCTGGCGGCCGTCAACTCTCGGCGGGATCGTGCATGTCCACGGCCTGGCGGCCGCCGGTCATGAGGTCTTCCCTGAGCCGCTCGAAGTTCCACTGGACCGCGTTGAGAATCACCGCGGTCACGGCGCAGAGCAGGGCGAAGGCCGCCGCCATCGCCGTGGCGAACCACAGCAGCGCGTCGAGGGAGAGTGCCCGCACGTTGGCCAGCATCAGCACGAACGCGCACACGATCAGGTAGACCGCGTAGCGCTGCATGCGGTTGGCCAGCACGGCCGGGGGGATCACGAACTTCCGCGGAATCACGATGCCTGGCGCCGCTTCCACGCTGGGCCGATCCATTAGATGCCTCCCTGTCCGATCCGATTCCCTGAGCGATGCTTGCCCAAACGTCTGATGTCCCTGCCCGTGCGTCAACCCCGCGGTGGCAGGCCGGCGATCGCTCGTGTATTGTGCGACGACACCGAAGATCGCATGCCCGACGGACGGAGGATGTGAGACATGCCACTGGCGCGCCGCTGGTCCTTCACCCTGGACGAGGAGTACGGGGAGCGCAACATCTCCCCGGAAGTGGACGAGCTGGTCCGGGATTCCGGCGTCCAAACGGGGATCGTGACGGTCCACCTCACGGGGTCGACCGGTGCCATTACGACCATCGAGTATGAGACGGGGGCGCTGCAGGATCTGCGGAGGGCCCTGGATCAGATCGCGCCGCCCACCCTGGATTATGCGCACAACGCCGCGTACGGCGACGGCAACGGCTTCTCCCACGTGCGCTCGGCGCTCCTCAAGACCAGCATTGCGGTCCCCATCATCGAGGGGAAGCTGCAACTCGGTACCTGGCAGGAGATCCTGCTGCTGAACCTCGACAACCGCAGGCGGACGCGGGAGGTCGTGGGGGTCGTCGTGGGGGAGTGATCGCTCCTCAGGAGCGATCACGCTTCGTGTGGGGCGACCACACCTCCACCTTGCGGTTCCCGATGAAGGCGTTGGCAGCCCAGCCGGTCAGCCCCACGATTACCGACCCGAGGATCGCGGAGCCCAGCCCTTCTAGGTGGAACGGGGGCATTACCCACGACACCATCAGGAGCATCGCCCCGTTCACGACGAAGAGGAACAGCCCCAGCGTCACCAGTGTGAGGGGGAAGGTGAGGAACACCACGATGGGGCGCACGAAGGCGTTCACCACGCCCAGGAGCAGCGCGGCAATCCACAGCGCCAGCACCCCGTCGAAGTAGAGTCCATCGAGGATGGTGTCGGCCATCCACAGGCCGAAGGCCGTGACGAACAACCGAGCGAAGAAGCCGCGCATATGCTGCAATCCCTATCGGAACACCGGCCGGGAAGTTTCAACCGACTCCGGGAAACATTGACGGGGGTGCCCCGTCGGGCAAGCGGGTCACAGGACGGTGTCGAGGAAGCTGACGATGGCCGCCGCGGCCCGCTCTGCGTGCCGCTGCTGCACGAACAGGTGGTCGCCGTCGGGGATCGCCGCGAACCAGCGCGGCTGCCGTGCCGCCGCGAAGATGCGCTCGCTCTCCTCGATCCCGACCACGCGGTCCGCGGTGCCGTGCACCACCAGGAGGGGGCGCTCCAGGGCCGCGATCCGCTCTGGTGAGCAGTGCCGCTCCAGGTCGTGGAAGAACTCGGCCGAGATCTGGAAGGGCCGCCCGGCAATCTTCACGGTCACGTGACCCGATGCCAGGGCGCGCTCGACGTCGTCGTCGGCAAAGAGCTGCCGCACGTGGTCGGGGCTGAAGGGCGCCGCCACGACCGCCACGGCGCGCACCGAGTGAGTGGCCCACCATGGCGCACGGCTCCAGCCCTCGCTCCTCCAGGACCCGCGTCGCGGCCCCGAGGTCAGCGATGTTGGACGTGACGCTGGTGTTGGCGAAGTCCCCCTGGCTCTCCCCCAGGCCGGTGAAGTCGAAGCGGAGCACCGCGTATCCGCCGTCCTCGATGCCGGTGGCGAGGCTACGCGTGACCTTCAGCGATTTGGAGCAGGTGAAGCAGTGGGCCAGCACGACACCGCCCCGCGGCGTGCCCTCCGGGACATGCAGCGTGCCCGACAGTTGGCCGCCGGCGCCGTCGAACGTGACCTTCTCATGGAAGTGGGCCACCGGCGGTTCAGCCGGCGAGATTGGGCAGCGATTCGAGGATCTTGTCGTGGACCTCCGGACTCATCGCCTCCCGCAGCGCGCTCCCCACGACGGAGAGGAGCTTCTCGATCTGCGGGTCGGTGAAGCCTGCGTGCAGCAGGATGCGGCGCAGCGCCTTGGGCTTCGCGATCGTCAGGATCTCCCCGGTCCAGTGGGCACCGAGCGGAGCGCCCACCATCCACTCGCCCATGTCGGGGAACGCCTCGGCAACCATCCCGAACGACCTGGCGTCCAGGGCCATGCGGATGGCGAGGAACACGGCTCCAAGACCGTCGGCGGCCTTGCCCTCGTCAACGCCCACCTCGTCTGCCACTCGCTGAACCAGATCCACTGCCACTCTCCTAGCTGATGACCCCGCCGCCCAGCACTCGGTTGCCGTCGTACAGTACGCCCGACTGGCCGGGCGTGATCGCCCGCACGGGCTCGTCCAGCTCCAGCGCCAGCCCGCCGTTCTTGTCCGCATGGTCGGTACTCGCGCGGGCGGGGACCGGCTGGGCCCGATAGCGCACCTGGATCTCGCACGCGTCCCCTGGCTCCAGTGACGCGGCGAGCCAGTTCACCTCCTGCAACTCGAGCCGATGCCCGAACAGGTCGTCGGCCGTGCCCACGACGACCGTGCGGTCCTGCGGGCGGATCGCCACGACGTACAGGGGCTCGGAGGCGCCTCCCGGCAGACGGCGCCGCTGCCCGATAGTATAACGCGCGTACCCCGTGTGCTGCCCTACCGCGTCCCCGGCGGTCGTGACGATGGGGCCCGGCGCGAGGGCGGGCGCGTCGGATGGCAGGTGTTGCTCCAGCACCGCGCCGTAGTCCCCGTCCGGCACGAAGCAGATCTCCACCGATTCGGGTTTCTCGGCCGTGACCAGGCCCAGGCGGCGCGCCACCTCCCGCGTCTCGTCCTTGGTGAGCTCGCCGATCGGGGTGAGCATGCGGTCCAGCACCGGGCGATCGATCCCCCAAAGGAAGTAGGTCTGGTCCTTGGCCCGATCCACCCCCCGGAAGAGCGCCCCGTCGCGGGTGATGCTGTAGTGGCCGGTGGCGAGGTAGTCACACTCGAGCGCGTCGGCGTGCGCCAGGAGATCCCGGAACTTGGTGAACGTGTTGCACCGCACGCAGGGGATGGGGGTGCGGCCGAGGGCGTACTCCGCCACGAAGTTCTCGA
>JBDGXT010000369.1:0-2335 GCA_039584455.1 Gemmatimonadota bacterium | reverse complement strand
CGTCGTCGTTCCAGTGGAACGTCACGGCGTCGGTGAAGGTGATCACGGGCAGCGCCGCGGCCGGCTCGGGGTCGTAGTGCCGCTCGAAGAACGTGACGAATTGTCCGGTGCTCAGGCGCTCGCGCACGTTCTCGTGGGCCACGATGATCACGCCGGCCTCGCCCAGGTGTTCGTTCCCGCCGGTGTGGTCCTCGTGCCAGTGCGTGTTGATGACGAAGCGGATCGGCTCACCGCTGATCCCGGCCACCGCCGCCCGGATCTTCTCGGTGAGCGGGGCGTACTGGTCGTCCACCAGGAAGACGCCGTCGTCCCCTACCGAAGCGCCGATGTTGCCGCCCCGGCCCGTAAGCATGTAGACGTTGGCGGCGACGTGGGTCGCCGTGACCTGTATGTCCTGCACCGAAGCGCCGATGTTGCCGCCCCGGCCCGTAAGCATGTAGACGTTGGCGGCGACGTGGGTCGCCGTGACCTGTATGTCCTGCACCTGCTGTGCGGCAAGGGGGGCGCCGAGTGCAATGGTCCAGGCCGTGCAGGCTACAGCGACCAGGGTCGTGCCGCGACGCTTCATGGTGCGTTCCTCCAATGGCGTGTGACTTGCTTGGCGTGTGACTAACCTTTTGTCGTTAAGGACGCTCCAGCTACTCGGGCCGCATGATAGAAATACGCCGCCCCCACCGCCAGGGCCTCCTCGTCGAACTGAAACCTGGAGGAGTGCGCCGGAAAGCTCTCCCCCGCGGGTCGCGCTCCGATGCGCACGTAGCAGCCCGCGGTCCGCTCCAGGTAGAACCCAAAGTCCTCGCCACCCATGTTGTGCGTGGCGAGCGGTCGCAGCTGCTCCCGACCGACGGCACGCGCCGCCGCCTCCTGTGCCAGCGCGGTGGGACCCGGCGCGTTCACGACGGGCGGGGTCCCGGTCCGGACGTCCACGGCAACGCTCACCCCGTGTGCGGCGCCCGTGGCTTCCGCCGTGCGCTGCAATGCCTCGACCAGCTGTTGCCGCACCTCGGCGTGCTGCGCGCGCAGCGTGCCCTCGAGCCGCGCGCGACGGGCGAGCACGTTGGGCGCAGTGCCCGCATCGAACTGCCCCACCGAGACGACGGCCGCCTGCGTGGGGTCCACCGTACGGGACACGAGAGTCTGGAGCGCGGTCACGAGATGGCTCCCTGCCACGATCGGATCCACGCTCTCGTGCGGCCGGGCGGCGTGGCCACCGGGGCCGGACAGCTCGATCGTGAACTCGTCGGTCGAGGCGTTGACCGGGCCCGCAGTCACCACCATGTGGCCCGCCGGGTACAATCGGTCGAGGTGTCCCCCGAAGATCAGCGCTACGTTCTCGAGCACCCCGGCTTCGATCAGCGCGGGCGCCCCGGTCCCCGTCTCCTCCGCCGGCTGGAAGATGAAACGCACGGGGGTGGGAAGGGTCTCCTCCTTGGCGAGGAACGCCGCAGCGCCCAGCAGCATGGCGCTGTGTCCATCGTGGCCGCACGCGTGCATGACGCCGTCATGGCTCGACGCAAAAGGAAGCCCCGTTTCCTCGGTGACGGGCAGGGCGTCGGTGTCGGCCCGGAGTGCGACGACACCCGCGCCGTCGGGTCCCGGCAGCTCGGCGACCACTCCCGTCTCAGCAAAGCGTCGGTGCGCGATTCCCAGGTCGTCGAGCACGGCGCCCAGGCGCTCGGCCGTGCGCCGCTCCTGCCAGGCGAGCTCGGGGTGCTCGTGCAGGTCGCGTCGGATCGCGACCATGCGCTCGTACAGCTGCGCGTCGAACGGTGAGGGCCTCATGCTTCGAGGGTCTCCGACCGTGCGGTGAGCTCGCGCACGAACTCGTGGTCCACCGCGACGCCGATCCCCGGTCGGTCTTGCGGCACGGTGACCATGCCGTCGGTCATGGTCCAGGGTGGCTCCACGATATCGCGTTCCCAATAGCGGTCACTGGGGCTCAGGTCGCCGGGGAGGGTGAAGTTGGGCAGCGAGGCGAGAGCCACGTTGTGGGCACGACCGATTCCGCTCTCCAGCATCCCGCCGCACCACACCGCCATGCCGTACTCAGCCGCGAGATCGTGGATCGCGATCGCCGCCGTGAAGCCGCCCACCCGACCCGGCTTGATATTGATGATCCTTCCGGCGCCGAGCGTGACCATCTCGTCGGCGCGCGCCGGGCTCCAGATCGATTCGTCGAGACAGAGTGGGGTGTCGAGCTGCCGCTGCAGCTCGGCATGATGTGTCAGGGTGTCGGCCGCGAGTGGCTGCTCGATCATCTGCAGGCCGAACCCGTCGAGCCGGCGCAACGTCTCGCTCTCCTCCAGGGTGTAGGCCGCGTTGGCGTCGACGCTCA
>JBDGXT010000368.1:0-3319 GCA_039584455.1 Gemmatimonadota bacterium | reverse complement strand
TACCTCATCCGGGCCGAGCTGGTGAACAAGGTGTTCGACCAGACGATCCTGATGTCGTTCCAGGACACGCCGAGTGAGACCTTCGGCTGGAGCCTGACCCTCGGGCAGAACCTCAATCAGACACAGTTCCGGCGCTTCCAGGTGGACGCGCAGAACCTGATCTTCGGGACTGGTCAGCTCGACTTCACCGTGGACCGCACGCCCGACGAGTACGAGTCGAAGGTGCGGACGGAGGGCTACTTCGCCGACCTCGCGCTCGACCTGTGGGGCCAGCTGTACCTCAAGGGTGGTGTGCGGTATGACGGCTCGAACACGTTCGGCGGCGACATCATCGATACGCTGACGGGCGAGACGGAGACGGGCCGGTTCTGGTATCCCAAGGCCAGCATCGCGTGGGATTTCTCGCGCTACGTGCCGCTCGACTTCGCGAAGCTGCGTGGTGCGTACGGCCAGGCCGGTCGGCAGCCGCCGATCTACTCGAACGTGAGCGGCTTCACGACCGCCGGGCTGGGCGACGGCTGGATCACGGGTGCCGGACTCAACACCGTGTACGGGGGCTTCGAGGGCGTGATCTTCTCGGGCACCAAGGGCAACGCGGGCATTACGCCCGAGCGTACCGAGGAGATCGAGGGCGGCATCGACCTGGCGTTCCTCAACAACGCCGTGAACATCGGGGTCACCTACTACAGGACCAAGACCAAGGCCGCGATTCTCAACCTGCCGATTCCCGAGAGCACGGGCTTCGGCGGCGTGAACGAGAATGGCGCGTCCTGGCGCAACTGGGGCTGGGAAGTGACGCTCGACTGGTTGGCGATTCAGCAGCGTGACTTCTCGTGGCGCCTCACGGCCAACTGGGCCACCAACAACAGCAACGTGGACACCCTGCTCGGCGCCGAGGAAGTGTTCCTCGCCGGCTTCGCCGGTACGAGCTCACGCGTCACGCAGGGCGCACCCTTCCCGATCTTGTGGGGCTCGGACTGGATTCGCTTCGGTACCGAGACCTCGGTGGGTGGCGTCGACATCGACAACACCTACAGCGGCTGGTCGGAGGGCGACCTCTACCTCTGCGGCGCGGGCGATCCCGGCTGCGTGACGCCGGGCATGCCGCTCGAGACGGCACAGCAGCAAGTGATCGGCGACCCGAGCCCGGACTGGTCGGGGAACCTGCGTTCCACCTTCACGTTCTTCGGCAACCTGCGTCTGTCCGGCCTGCTCGACATCAAACAGGGCGGCGACGTGTGGAACGGCACGAAGGGCGCGCTGAACTACTTCGGGACGCATGCCGAGACCGAGCCGATGCACGGCGCGGGCGTCGACACGACGTTCGCCGGCTTCGGCCCCGGTGCTGGCACCCAGGTCACCCTCCATCGAGGACGGCGGTTTCGTGAAGATCCGCGACGTCTCGCTGGCGTACACGTGGCAAGCCCCCTGGCTCAACAGCATTGGGTTCAACGCGCTCGACGTGACGGTGTCCGGGCGCAACCTGGTGACGTGGACCGACTACACCGGTCTCGATCCGGAGTCGAACCTGACGGGCCAGACGACGGGCCGTGGGTTGGAGTACTTCAACCACCCGCAGACCCGCACATTCGTGTTCACCTTGACCTTCCGCCGCTAAGGCGCGCACAGGAGGCTTACGATCATGTCGATTCTGAAATGGTCTGGCCGCGCTCTGTGCGTGGCCGTACTGGCGGGCTCGCTGACGGCGTGTGATTTCATTCAGCCGATCACCGAGAACCCGAACCAAGTGCCGGCGGCCTCGCTCGACCAAATACTGGTCGGCTCGTCGGTCAATTTCATGCGGTTGCAGGAAGGGCAGTCGAGCCGACTGGTCGCCTTATGGTTGCAGCAGATGGCCGGCAATCAGCGTCAATTCTCCGGCTTCGACACGTATCAGATCGTCGAGGGAGATGACGACGATTACATGAACTTCCTGTACGACGGCGGTGGGCTGGTTGCGCTGCGGGAAGGCCAGAGGTTGGCCACCACAGAGAATCGCATCGTGTACCGCGGCATCTTCAAGGTGTACGAGGCGTTCATGATGGGTGAGGCGGCCTCGCAGTTCGGCGACCTGCCGTACTCCGAGGCAATCAATCCCGAGATCGACCAGCCGGTGCTTGATGGCCAGCTGGCGATCTACACCGCCGTGCTGGCGCTGCTGGACGATGCCATTACGGATCTGAACAGCGGCACGGGCGCCGGTCCAGGCAACGCCGACTTCTTTTATGGCGGCACTGCAGCCAACTGGGTGCGGGCAGCCCACAGTCTGAAGGCCAGGTTCAACCTGCACTGGGTCGAGGTCGAGGGTAACGCGCGCTACACTGCGGCCATCGCCGAGGCCAACCTGGGCATCTTGAGCGCGGCCGACGACTGGACGGCGATCCACACCACGGCGGCAACCGAGACGTTCTTCTGGTATCAGTTCATGCGCGACCGGTCGGGTTACATAATGGCCGGTGACTACGGCGTGAGCATGATGCAAGCCCAGACGGATCCTCGGACGGCCTTGTATTACAGCGAAGCCACCGGCCCGTATGCGGGCACGATCATCGGCTCGCCGCCGGGCACGCCCTCGGGCGACCCGTCGGATGACGCGTCGGAGCTGACCTGCGGCCCCAACAAACCCGGTGGGTGTACCGGGCTCGGGCTCGGGTCGCCGGAGTTCGACTTCCCGATCCTGACGTGTTCCGAGACCAACTTCATCCTCGCCGAAGCCACGCTACAGACAGGCGGCGGCGACGCGGCGGCGCGTACGTTTGCGGATGCCGCGCTGGATTGTGACGAGGCACGGTGGGCGGCCTACGGCTACACCATCGATCTCTCGGGCATCCAGGCCCGCAACGATGCTCTCACGGGCGCGGCACTGCTCGACGAGATCATGCTGCAGAAGTACATCTCCATGCCGCTGCGGATCGAGTTGTGGAACGACTACAAGCGGACCTGTTGGGCCGACAATATGGGCTTCGTGCCGGCGGCATCTGGCGCGGTGGTCCCGGGTCGGTTCCTGTACTCGCAGAACGAGCGGCAGACCAATGTGAACGTTCCGGATGCCGATCAACAGCCGGCCCGGAATGCCAATGACCCGGCCGCCTGCGCTGCAGCTCCGTAGTAGGCACGATTGGAGAACGGGTTAATGAAGAAGTACATGGGTGCTTGGCTGTCGGTCGCGCTGCTGGTGGTAACAGCATGCGCGTCCGGCGGCCAGGTGCCGGACACGGGTGAAGCGCTTGGCTCGCAGGTCATCTTGATCGAGGTGCAGAACAATCTGGCGATCCGGCAGTCGGTAACGGTGCGTGTCGCGCGCCGCTCCGGAGGGGTG
>JBDGXT010000367.1:0-2160 GCA_039584455.1 Gemmatimonadota bacterium | reverse complement strand
GCTCGGGCGGCGCTCCAGGTCATCGTGGACGAGAAGCTGCCGCAGCGGGCGCGCGAGCTGGGAGACTGGTTCATGGGGCAGTTGCGCGCCATCGGCTCGCCCCACGTCCAGGAAGTCCGGGGTAGGGGCCTCATGATCGGCGTCGAGATCAAGCGCGAGAGCGGGCCGGCCCGCCCCTTCTGCGAGGGCCTCATGGGGGCCTCATGGAGCGTGGCATCCTGGCCAAGGAGACGCACGAGCAGGTCGTGCGTTTCGCCCCGCCGCTGGTGGTCGAAAAGGCCGATCTCGAGTGGGCGCTGGGGCACACCGCCGAGGTGCTCGAGGGGGCAACGGTGGCGACGTAGCGTATCCAGAGCCGCACGGCACACGGTATTGGGCCCGCCGGCGGCATTCGTCGGTGGGCCATTTTCCAGCTAAGCCCAACCAAGGCCGAAACTTCCCCATCCCCCGCCGCGTAGTGCCAGCGAGACCGAAAGCCGACTGGTCTGTTCCAAATTTACACAAGTGCAACCACGCCAATCGGTTACAGTGTTTCACAGGTGACAGTCACCTGACGCATCCAGCAGATCTGGGGAGACCGATGGACATCCCACGGGCACCGCGAAGGCAGAAGAAGAAGTACCTCTACGGCGCCGGCGCCGCTGCCGTCTTCGCCTTCGTGGCGGTCGCCGTCTTGGGGATCGGCCCGGCGGTTCCCTCCGTGGACCGCTCCGCCGTGTTCATCGACGTCGTAAAGCGCGGCACCATGCTGCGCCAGGTACGCGGTCCGGGCACGCTGGTGCCCGAGCAGATCCGCTGGGTCCCGGCGGTCACCGCCGGCCGGGTCGAGCGCCGCTACGTGGAGCCGGGAACCCGGGTCGAACCCGGCACGGTACTGCTCGAGCTCAGCAATCCCGACGTGCAGCTGGAGATGCTCGAGGCCGAGCGCCAGCTGTCGTCCGCGCAGGCCCAGCTCGTCAATCTCCGCACCACGCTCGAGACGGCGCGCCTCAACCAGGAGGCGGTCGTGGCGTCGACCCAGACCCAATACCTCGAGGCCAAGCGCAACGCCGAGGCCGCTGACGAGCTGGTGCGGCGCAACCTGATGGCCGCGTCCCAGGCGCTGACCGACAAGGAACGGGCCGAGGAGCTGGCCACCCGAGTGGAGATCGAGCGCAAGCGCCTCCAGATCCAGGCCGGCGCCATCGGGGAGCAGCTCGCGGTCCAGCGGTCGCAGGTCGAGCGGCTGGAAGACATCGTCCAGTTCCACCGCGAGCGGATCGGCTCGATGCGCGTCGTGGCCGGCACGCCCGGCGTGCTGCAGGAGATCCAGGTGGAGGAAGGGCAGTGGGTGCTGCCCGGCCAGACGCTGGCGAAGGTGGTGCAACCCGAGCGGCTCAAGGCCGTGCTGCGCATTCCCGAGGTGCAGGCGCGCGACGTCACGGTCGGCCTGCGCGCCCTGATCGATACCCGCACCGACACCATTCCCGGACGCGTGATCCGCATCGACCCCGCCGTGCAGAGCGGCGCGGTGAATGTGGACGTGGCGCTGGACGGCGAGTTGCCTCCCGGTGCGCGGCCCGATCTCTCCGTGGACGGCATGGTCGAGATCGAGCGCCTGGAGAACGTGCTGCACCTGGGGCGCCCGGTGTTCGGACAGTCGAACAGCAGCGTCGGCCTGTTTCGCGTGAGCGCCGACGGCAATATGGCCGAGCGGGTGCGGGTGCGGCTGGGCCGCGGCTCGGTGAATACGATCGAGATTCTCGAGGGGTTGGTGGCGGGGGATCGGGTGATTCTGTCGGATATGTCGCAGTGGGACGACGAAGATCGGCTACGGCTGAGGTAGACAAGGAGCTGACATGACCTCCCAGAACGGTTCGCTCATCAAGCTCGAGGGCCTGAAGAAGGTCTTCTATACGGACGAGGTGGAGACCCACGCGCTCGCCGGCGTGGATCTCACTGTGAAGGAAGGCGAGTACGTGGCCATCGCCGGCCCCTCGGGATGCGGCAAGAGCACGCTGCTGTCCATCCTTGGCCTGCTCGACACGCCGAGCGACGGCGCGTACTACCTCAACGGGGAGCCGGTCTCGAACCTGTCGGGCCGCGACCGCGCCTACGTCCGCAACCGGCAGATCGGGTTCATCTTCCAGGCCTTCAACCTGATCGGCGATCTCACCGTGC
>JBDGXT010000083.1:0-8012 GCA_039584455.1 Gemmatimonadota bacterium | reverse complement strand
GATCGTACTCGGCCGCGCGGCGGTGGACGTGTTCAACTCCCTCCCGTCGGACGTCCGTGCGCGCTTCCCCGATGCCCCCAGCGTGATCCATCAGCTCGAGCACCGCGCGGAGGCGCTGCGCCTGCGCAGTGCAGCAGAGAGCGACCTTACGATCACGGTGGCCGCGCTCGAGAACGTGCGTCTGGGGATGCTTCGGCTCCGAGCCGGTGCGGCCAGCATAGACGACCTCACCCTGTACCTCGAGCGCGCCCGCGAGATCGGCGAGCATGTGAGCGCGGAGATCGCCGCAAGGCAGGAAGTGAAGGAACTGCTGGAGCCGTAGCCGGCGCGCCCACGGTTAGTTACCTAACGTAACAATCCCGACACTTGCAATCCCACATGGGCGGCCGCAGGTTACTCGGTCGCGGTCGGCAACGGGAGTGGAGAGGATCGGTGGTGAGGATGCGGCCAACACGAATCTTCTGAGGAGGAAGCGCCCATGGCGGATCTGGACATGAAGACCCTGGACGGCGGCACTACGACTGTCGGGCAGGATGCCGTCGACACATTGGCGGCGGGCCTCCAGGGCGAGCTGCTGACCGCCGATTCTCCCGGCTACGACGAGGCCAGGACGATCTGGAATGCCATGATCGACCGGCGGCCCGGACTCATCGTCAGTTGCACCGGGGCCGCGGACGTCGTCCAGGCCGTGAACTTCGCCCGCGAGAACGGGTTGTTGACCGCGGTCCATGGGGTCGGCCACAACATCGCCGGCAACGCCGTGTGCGATGGCGGCCTCATGATCTCGCTCGAGGGCATGAAGTCGGTCCGGGTTGATCCCAAGACCCGCACGGCGCTGGTTGAGCCGGGCGTCACGCTCGGCGAGCTGGACGCCGCGACGCAGGCGCATGGGCTCGCCGTCCCGGTCGGTATCAACTCCACCACGGGCATTGCGGGGCTCACGTTGGGGGGTGGCTTCGGCTGGATCAGTCGAAAGCACGGCCTGACCATCGACAGTCTCATTGCGGCGGACGTCGTGACGGCGGCTGGAGAGACGGTCAAGGCCAGCGCCGACGAGAATGCCGATCTGTTCTGGGGCATCCGCGGTGGCGGCGGGAATTTCGGGGTCGTGACGTCGTTCGAATTCCAGGCTCACCCGGTGGGGCCCGAGTTGCTTGCCGGCCTCATCGTACATCCATTCGCCGACGCCGGGAACGTACTCCGAGCCTATCGGGACTTCGTGGCCAAGGCGCCGGACGAGCTCTCGGTGTGGGTTGTGCTGCGTAAGGCTCCGCCGCTCCCCTTCCTCCCCGAGGACGTGCACGGTACAGAGGTCGTGGTGCTCGCGGCGCTGTACCACGGCGACATGGCCGAGGGCGAGAAGGCACTGGCGCCGCTGCGCGCCCATGGCAATCCGATCGCCGACGTTATCAGCCCGCACCAGTTCACCGATTTTCAGGCGGCCTTCGACCCACTGCTCACGCCGGGCGTGCGGAACTACTGGAAGTCCCACGACTTCCCGGCACTGGGGGACGACGCGCTCGACACCATCATCGAGTACATCGGCTCGCTGCCGAGCCCCGCGTGCGAGGTCTTCATCGCGCACATGGGCGGCGCGACCAGCCGGGTGCCCGCTGATGCGACGGCGTATCGTGGCCGTGATGCCGAGTTCATCATGAACGTGCACGGGCGGTGGGAGGATGCTGCCGACGACGAGAAGTGCGTCGCCTGGTGTCGGGCGTTGTTCGACGCCACGACGCCGTTTGCCACGGGCGACGTGTACGTGAACTTCATGACCGAGGAAGAGGCACAGCGGGTACAGGAAGCTTACGGCGACAGCTATGGGCGGCTGGTGGAACTCAAGAACAAGTACGACCCGAACAATCTGTTCCGCCTCAACCAGAACATCCGGCCGAACGGAAGCAAGTAAGCCGCGCTGCTACGCGAGGTTCAAAGGCCCCGCGGTCACGCCAGTGATCGTGGGGCCTCGTCGTGCCACCCTCGCGCGCTCCTGACGCACGCTGCATCTTGTCCTTCGCGCAAGAGCCCCGGAGGTAGCGATGTCGCGTACCGAGTTGGAGGAGGGACTGGCGCAGCTGGCTCAAACGTGGGAGGCAGATGGTGCCGGCATCACCTGGCAGTAACGAGATCGAGGACCAGGCTCCGCTCGTAACACGGGTCGAGCGGCCGCCCACGCCGCCCCCGCGGGTCACGGGACCCTCGCCGAGCCTGCCGGAGGACCTGCTGCGGGACGCCGCGAAGCGGCTCCGCGTCATCGCGCTGATCTACGCAGCCGGCTTTGTGGTGGCAGAGCTCTCGGTTGCGCTCCTCGACCCCGTGCAACGCGAGCAGTACATGCACTTCTACGGGTGGGGGCCGGGTACGATCTCGGTGACCATCGCCATCGCCGTTGCCGTGTTGGCCGGCAGCCGGCGCCTCCCCCTCCAGACGATCATGAACATCGGGGTGGTGTTCGAGATCGTGGCGGCTTATGGCATTGCGATCTCGACGTACTGGGGGGTCTACCAGGGGTTGGTGTACGAGCCGGAGCACCTGACCATCCTTGGCCTGTCGTTCGTTGCTCCGTGGATCATGTTCTACACGATCGTGATCCCGAACCAGCCACGGAAGGCGCTGGTGGCGGCAATCCTCGCTGCCACGTCCGTGCCGGTGGCGCTCGTGCTCAGCGCGCGCTACGGCGGCTCCACCATCCGGTTGGAGCCGGGGGGATGGATCACCGTCGTCGTCGTGCCCTACGCGCTCGTCGTCCTCACGGCGTACATCGGTGCCCGAGTAGTCTTCAAGTTGGGAACCGCCGTGCGGAAGGCCCGCGAGATGGGGAGCTACCGGCTCGTCGAGCGACTGGGCCAGGGTGGCATGGGAGAGGTGTGGCGTGCCAAGCACCGCATGCTGGCGCGGCCGGCGGCGATCAAGCTGGTGCGGCCGGACGTGTTGGGTGTGCTCGGTACGGTGGATGACGAGCAGCGACGCCAGGTATTGGGGCGCTTCGAGCGAGAAGCCCAGACAACCGCGTTGATGCGTTCCCCGCACACGATTGAGCTGTACGACTTCGGGGTGACGGACGACGGGACGTTCTACTATGTGATGGAGTTGCTGGACGGGTTCGATCTCGAGACATTAGTGGCGCGGTTCGGACCCCTGCCGCCGGAACGTGCGATCTACCTGCTTTCCCAGGCCTGCGATTCGCTCGCTGAGGCGCACGCCAGCTCGCTGATTCACCGCGACATCAAGCCCGCCAACATCTACGTGTGTCGCTACGGTCGCAGCACCGATTTCGTGAAGGTGCTCGACTTCGGCCTCGTCAAGTTGTCGCGAGAGGACGTATCAGGAGTGCTGGACGTGACCGCCGAGCACGGTCCCGGCGGTACGCCGGCGTACATGGCGCCCGAACAGGCTGCCGGCGACGAGCATGTCGATGGGCGCGCCGACATCTATACCCTGGGGTGCGTGGCCTACTGGCTGGTGACGGGCCAGCTGGTGTTCGAAGGCCACGCCGGCCTGGAGATGATAGCTCATCACATCCGAACGCCGCCCACGCCTCCGTCCGAGCGTACAGAGCTGGACGTGCCTAAGGAGCTCGACGAGGTGATCCTCGCGTGCCTCGAGAAACAACCCGACCGCAGACCGCAGACCGCAGACGAGCTGGCGCAACGGTTGGCGGCGTGTGAGACGGCGACGCGCTGGACACCGCAGCGTGCCCAGGAGTGGTGGGACCTTCACCAGCCGCCTATCTTGCGCATCAGCGAGGCGGAGCGCCGGTTCGTGCCTGCCCCAGCGTCGGACACACGCAATTCCAGTTGACCCGAGGAGGCACCATGTCAGGCATGTCCGCGACCATCGAGAAGCACCATCAGAAGATCATCGCAGGGCTGTTGTTCGTCATCGTGTTCTTTGCGGCAGCCTGCACATTTCACGACACCCTTCCGATCTGCCACTATCTGTTCGGATGTGATCACGCGATGCACTAGGTCGCGTCGCTCGGGCCTCTGGCCGGCATAGGTGAGAAGTCCTATCGTATTGGCCATGGCATCCCCGAAACTGAGTCTCTGGTCCCGCGCCGCCGACGTGGCGGCCCGGACGCCCGCGTCGCGCAACCGCTACGTGGATTTCCTGCGAGCGGTCTCCATCCTGATGGTCATCTCGGGACATTGGCTGGTCGCCGCGCCCTACGTGGTGGATGAGCAGCTCACGCTCGGCAGCATGCTGGAGTACCAGCGCTGGGCGCAGCTGCTGTCGTGGGTGTTCCAGGTCATGCCCGTGTTCTTCTTCGTCGGCGGGTACTCCAACGGCGTGTCGTGGAAGGCCGCGGTGCGCGACGGCCGGAGCTACGCTGAGTGGCTGGACGGGCGTCTGCAGCGGCTCGCCGGACCGGTGCTGCCGCTGCTCGTCATTTGGGCTCTGCTGGGGATCGCGGGTTACCTGAGCGGCGTTCGGCCCGAGATGGTGAAGGTGGGCTCGCAGATGGCGCTCATCCCCATCTGGTTCCTGGCGGTCTACGTGGGCGTCGTTCTGATCGTGCCGCTCACGTATGCGGCGTGGCGGCGGTTCGGCATGGCGTCGTTCTGGGTGCTCGCCGTCGCGGTTGCGGTGGACGACCTGCTGTTCTTTGCCGCGGGTCTCGAGAGCGTGGGCTGGCTCAACTACGGGTTCATCTGGGTGGGCGTGCACCAGCTGGGGTATGCATGGCGTGACGGGAAGCTCCAGACTGGCGGGAAAGCCCTGCTGTGGACGCTTGCCGGCCTGGCGATCCTCATCGGGCTCGTCACCCTGGGTCCCCACCCGCTGAGCATGGTGAGCGTGCCAGGTGAGGAGGTGAGCAACTCGCTCCCGCCCAAGCTCCCCATGTTGCTGCTCGGCATGATCCAGATCGGGTTGGCGCTTGCGCTCGAGGCGCCGTTCCGCCGGTGGCTGGAGCGGCCGACGCCGTGGACCGCGACGGTGCTCGTGAACGGGATGATCATGACGATCTTCCTGTGGCACCTCACCGCCTCCACCCTCATCATCGGCCTGGCCCTGCAGCTGGGGAACGTGGGACTCACGGTGGAGCCGGGCAGCGGTCTCTGGTGGGCCGTGCGGCCGCTCTGGCTCGGCGTCTACCTGCTTGGCCTCGTGCCGTTCGCTTTGGTTTTCGGGCTGTTCGAGCGCGGCGGCTCCGGTGGCCCACCCGTCGCGGCGTGGCGGCAGGTCGTGGGCGCCGCCATGATCTGCGGCGGATTGGCCCTGCTGGCGCTCGACGGGATTGGCGCCGAGAGCTGGCTGGGCGTGCGCTGGTGGGTAGTGTTGCTGCCGCTCGTAGGGGCCATGCTGGCCGGGGTGAATCCGCTGGGGCGGCGGCAACCGAAGACGGTCTAAGCCACAACCTTCCGCAACGGAATCCACGATGAGATCCCTGCGTCAAGGCTCCGCGGCCGACCTGGCCGCGATCCTCGCGCTGCTCGTCAGCGGCTGCACGGCGGACGGCGATCCAGTCGATCGCGCCAGCCGGTTCCTGGAAGCTTACTCGACGTATCGTGCCCCGGACGCGCTGGCTCTGGTGACCGACGACGTGCTCGTCCGCGAACGCGACGGGCGGACGCTGCAAGGGCGTGCCGCGCTGCACTCGCGCATGGGCTGGGATTCGGTCGTCTCGACCCAGTTCCGGGTCACGGAGCTCCGCACGCGAGGCGATACCGTGGAGCTGATCGCCCTCACGGAGACCAGCGCGTGGCTACAGCTCCTGGGCGTGGGATACCTCGAATACGAGGATGCGTACCTCGTGTTCCGCGACGGCCGCATTGCGGAGTTCTCGCTCGGCACGACGCTTCCCGCGCGTCAGGAAGTCCTGGAGCGTCAGCTGGGGAGGTTTCTGCCCTGGACGCAGCACGAATCGCCGGAGCGGCTGAGCCGGGTGGTCCCGGGTGGCCGATTCGCCTACGAGCCGAGACGTGCGGCCGACTGGCTGAACCTGCTACGGGAATGGGCAGGCGAGGCGGAGCCCTGACGCCTTCGGCCGCGATTGTCGCCTTCTTGGGATCTTACGCCACCCCGTCACCGAGCGACAGATTATCTGTCTCTACAATTGGGATCGTGCCCAAGGGGGAATCATGATGCGAGTGACTGTGATCCTTGCTCTCGGTCTCCTGTGGCCCGGAGTCCTCGAAGCGCAGGCCAATCTCGAGCAGGAGATCGCAAAGTGCGCGGCGGTCGCTAGCGACCTTGAGCGGCTTGTCTGTTTCGACGCGCTGGCGCGAGCGCAGCGGCTCGATCGGCCTCAGCCACGGCCGGTGCCGACGGAGGACGTGGGCGCTTGGCAGATACGGGATCATGTTAACCCGCTGGACGACACGCGGACCGTGAATCTCGCTCTGGTTGCCACGAGCGGCGCTTTAACGGACGGCCGGCCAGTCATCCTGGTTCTCCGTTGCGAAACCGGCGAGACCGAGGTCTACATCAATTGGAGGGTTCCCCTGGCGAGCGAGGCTCAGGTCGCGACCCGTATCGGAACCGACGAAGTCGAGCGGCAACGGTGGAGCATGTCCAGCAACCAGCAGGCAACGTTCTATCCGAGCAACGACGTCGATTACGTCAAGGCGCTCATGACCGCTGACCGGTTAGTGGCACAGGTTACCCTGCATAGCGGGAACCCGATTACGGCGATTTTCGACACTCAGGGGCTCGACAACGCGGTGAAGCCCTTGCGCCAGAGCTGCGGGTGGTAAGCGCCGACCTCCAACTGGGTGGCCGCTGCAGGCAAGGCCGAGGCCCGTGTATATCTCCGCGCTCGCGGCGGTCGGGGCCAGCGCGCTGATTGCCGCGCTATCAGTCGAGTTGGTGGCACCGAACGTGTTTGCGCTCGGAGAGAGTGCAGGAACTTCGCAGCGTACGGTCCACTGATACCCGTGCGGACATTCCAAGGAGGAAGACATGAAGAAATCTCTACTCGTGGGTGCGGTCTCAGCCGGAGTCCTGGTTGCGACGGCCGGTTTCGCCTCGGCGCAGGAGCCGCCGCCACCGATGAACGTGCAAACCGGCCCGGATGCGGAAGTCACCGCGGATGGACTGTACCGCGTAGACAACTCGCTCATGGCGCTCGCCTATGTCAAACCAGACATGAACCTGCAGGGGTACACCAGGTTCATGCTCGATCCGGTGAGCGTTGCCTACCAGAAAGACCCTCATGGTCGCCGCCGCTCGCTGGGCGGTGCAGGAGAGGAGAACTTCGCGCTCGCTCCCTACCAGATGGATAACCTGAAGACGTGGTTTCACGAGGAGGTGGCCCTGCACCCGACGTTCTCCGGATAGCCACCGCCTTGCTGGATCTCGTGATCAAGGTACCGACCGCAGAGACCGGCGCTCCTACACGAGCGGTCACGAGATCCTTTGGCGAGGTGACACTGATAGTCGAGCTGCGGGACTCGGAAAGCGGCGAGATCCTGGCGCGGGTGGCGGACCGACGCGACCCAACTGGGAGCAGTATGAATGAAAACTTCAGCTATGTATCGCCGTCGTACGTCCAGGCCGATATGCGAGAGCTCTTCGAATTCTGGGCAGGCATAATGCGCGCACGCTTGGACGAGGTCACAACAATGGGATCGCGCTGAAGCGGGCACCTGCGAACAGTGTCGCGATCGACGCTCGGGTCGGCAGCGCCACGGACCGACGGACTGGCACTAGCACAAGCGCCCGGCCCCGCGCCGGGCGCTGCTCGCGGGCGAGAACCAGCAGGGTGGAGCGAGGCTTGACGCTTTGATGAAGAAGGCGCGTCTGGACTGATGAGGCCCGTCTAGCCAGGCGCCGCCCCGGGCCGCATGTTTGCCGACGACCCCCTGTCCGGGAGATCGCCAATGCCGACGACCAAACCGAGCGGCGGGATCGCCGCCCACCGCAAGCCCCGCGATGACGAGGTGGACGTCTACGGCGTGACGCACGCGGGCAACGTGCGCAAGGTCAATCAGGACCACTTTCTCATCTGCCAGCTGGAAAAGCGGGTGCGCATCTACCAGACGAGCCTGCCCAACGGCGACGCGTTCGCG
>JBDGXT010000366.1:0-2150 GCA_039584455.1 Gemmatimonadota bacterium | reverse complement strand
TACGTCGGCGCCAGCGTCGCCTGGTCGAACTCGAGGCTCGCGTTCACCACGCCCGGGGTGTCGGCGGCCAGCTCCTTGAGCTGCCCCAAGTGGGTGGTGGCCACGGTCACCGGCTGCCGCGCGTTGAGCGCGAGCATGACGGCACCCGCGAGGGCCGCCCCCTCGATCGGGTCGGTGCCGCCTCCCAGCTCGTCCAGCAACACCAGCGAGCTGGCGTCGGCCTCCTCCAGAATCACCTTGAGGCGCGCCACGTGCGCGCTGAACGTGGAGAGGCTGGCATCGATCGACTGATGGTCGCCGATGTCGGTGAAGATGCGCCGGAACACCGGCAGGGTCGTCTCCGGTCCCACCGGCGGAATCACACCGGCTTGCGCCACCGCGCTGAGCAGTCCCACCGCCTTGAGCAGCACGGTCTTGCCCCCCGCGTTGGGGCCGCTCACCAGGACGGTGGTCTCCGCCTCCTCCAGCACGAGGTCGAACGGCACCGCGTCGCCCGACTCCGCAAGCAGCAGGGGGTGCAGACCCTGCCGGATTGCGGGGGGCGCCGGCGCCTCGCTGAGCCGCGGCAGGCTCGCCTCGGACGCAAGGGCGTACCGGGCGCGCGCGTAACAGTCATCCGCGGCCACGCACATCGCCAAGCCGTCCTCGACCTGCGGTGCGAACGGCCGCGTCTCCTCGGTGAGTGCTCGCAGCACCGCCAGGGTTTCCCGTGCCTCCTCGGCCTCGCACGCGTTCAGCTCGTTGCCCAGCTCGACGGCCTCGGCCGGCTCGACGAACAGCGTCGCGCCCGAGCTGGATTCGCCGTGCACGATGCCCTTCACCCGCCCGCGGCGCTCGGCGCGCACCGGGATCACGTAGCGACCCCCGCGCAGCGTCACTTCCGCCTCCCCCTCGTGCGGCGAGAGGTCGCGCAGGTGTCCCTGCAGCATGGTGACGAGCCGCTCACGCGCATCGCGCAGCCGGCGCCGCGCCCGCTTGAGCGCGGGTGAGGCGTCGTCTTTTACCCGTCCGTCGGGTTCTATGGCACGCTCGATGACCTGCTCCAGGCGGCGGGGCGGGATCTCCACGGCGAGCGCCGCCACGCGCGGCGCGTCCTCGTCGAGGGCGGCGAGCTGGCTCGCCACCTCCCGCATGCCGGCGAGTCCCGACTGGAGCGCGTGCAGTTGGGTGCCGTCGAGCACGCTGCCATCGATGACGAGCTGCTCCAGCGTCTCGGTGAGATCCGGGACCGCCAGCGGCTGGAAGCGACCCCGCTCGTGCAGCTCACGGGCGAGTTCCCACGCGGTGGCGAGCTCCTCTCTGACGAACTCCACGTCGGCGAGGGGCTGACGCGCACGGACCGCCGCCGCTCCCAGATCGGACACGGCGTGCTGCGCCACCACGCCGAGCACGCGGTCGAACTCCAGCTCGGCGAGGGTCTGGGAAGCTGCTACCCGCGAGAATGAGGAAGGGGTGCCGGCGACCTGCGTCACCCGCACCCCTTGCCGCACACACTCTGGCCCTCGCGCCTCATGCTCCGCGCGCGGGCCTCTTGATCACAAGTCGGTGGAACATCCAGAGACGGGGGAGACTCGATTCGGAATCGGTAACAGAGTGATCAAGTTAGACCTGCCCGATGCCCTTGGCAAGCGCTCGCACCTAGCCCGGCGGCCACGTCATGGGCCGCCCGCCGAGCAGGTGCGCGTGAATGTGAAACACGGTCTGCCCCGCCCCGGCGTTCGTGTTGATCACCACGCGATAGCCGTCGTCGGCCAGCCCCTCGTCGCGGGCCACGTCCCGCGCAAACAGCACCAACCCACCCAGCAGCGCGCCGTCGTCGGCGTGCGTGGGCGCCTGGGGACTGATGTCGCGAAACGCGAGGTAGTCCTCGGTCTCGGCCACCGGCGTGGCCGGAATCTCGCCCGCCACGATCTTGCAGAAGAGACAGTCGCTCATTATCAGGTCCCGAAGGCCTCCTTCATCTTGTCCCAGATCCGCTGGCCGAGCCCCTCCTTGGGCGGCTCGCCCTCGACCTCGGACAACTGCTCGAGCAATTGCTTCAATTCGGGGGTCAGCTTGGCCGGCGTCCAGACCCGTGCCCGCACGTAGAGCGTACCCTTGCGTCCACTGCTCACGTTGGGCAGCCCGTTGCCGCGCAGCGTGAACACCGT
>JBDGXT010000365.1:0-2948 GCA_039584455.1 Gemmatimonadota bacterium | reverse complement strand
ACCGGCCGCCCCACGTACAGTACATTTTCCAGCCGCTCGATCTCGATCATGCCGTCCACCGAGAGATCCGGCCGCGCCCCTGGGGGCAGCTCCCCGTCGAGCGCCACGTCCACGTTGACCGCGCCGCTCTGCACGGCGGGGTCGATGCGGATCACGCGGCCGGGAATGGTGTCGGTGCGGGTATCGATCAGCGCCCGCAGCCCGACGGTGACGTCACGCGCCTGCACCTCGGGGATGCGCACGACGGCCTTGAGACGCTCGGGCTGCACCACCTTGGCGAGCGTCTGCCCCGAAAGCACCCACTGGCCCTCCTCCACCGAGATCTCCTGGAGCACGCCGGGGGCGCCGGCCACGACTCGCATCGACACGATGCGGTCACGATGGAAGCGCACGATGTTCTCGAGCCGCGTGACCTGTGACTCCTGCACCGCGAGCTGCTCCCCGATCGCGCCGGCCTGGATCTGCAACCGCCGGCGCTCGATCTCCAGGCGCGTGGCCAGCTCCTCGGCCCGCTCCTTGGCGGTCTGGGCCTCCGACGCGGCCATGAGGTTGCGCTGCACCAGCTCGTCGGCGGCGTCGGCGTTGCGCTGGGCCTCGAGGTACTGGGTGCGCGTGGACGCGACGACTCCCTCTTGGTTGAGACGCCCCGTCTCGAGCGTGGTGCGGAGGGTGACGAGTTGGGCCTGGGCGGCCGAGAGCTGCCGCTCCGCCTCGAGCAACTCGAGCTGGACGTCGGGGTTGCTCAGCTCGAGCAGAACGGTGCCCCAGGATCGAGGTAGCGGCGCTCGACGCGGCCGGCCGTGACTGCGGGCACCCAGCGGATTTGCTCGGGGACGAGCGTGCCCGGTCCACGCACCTGACGCAGCATCGTGCCGCGCTGCACGACGTCGACGAACACGGTGGAGCGATCCACCGCGGGAGCGGCCGGCTGGATCCCGAACACCGCGATCGCCACGAAGGCAATGGCAGTCTCCGCTTCCGCTTGCGAGGCGCGCGTGGAATGTCCAAGCCGCACCCTCCTTCCTCGTCCCACTGAGGCCCTACGAGGTGGGAATCGGGAAGTTTCCGCGGCGCTTGGACTTAATCTAACGAAGAGGCCCACCGGCAATTGCCAGCGGACCTCTTTCAATTGCGCCTCTGTCGTGAGCTACTCGTACCTGAGCGCCTGCACCGGATCCACCAGCGTGGCTCGCCGGGCCGGCAGATAGGTCGCCAACATTCCGGCAGCGAACAGTACCAGCGAGATCAAGAAGAAGATCACCGGATCCCACGGCTCCACATCGAACAGCACGATCTCGAGCCCGCGCGAGAGCAGCGCGGCGATCCCCAGCCCCACGAACAGGCCGATGCCGAGCTGCACCAGACCCTGGCGCATGACCAGCTTCATCACGTCGCCGGCCTGGGCCCCGAGGGCCATGCGCACGCCCAGCTCCTGCGTGCGGCGGCTCACCGAGAAGGCCATCACGCCGTACAGGCCCACGGCCCCGAGGAACAGCGCGACCACGCCGAAGACCATGAACAGCACGCCGAAGACCCGGTAGAACCAGGTATTCTCGGCGATCACGCTCGCCAACGTATTGACCCAATAGAGCGGGAGGTCGGAGTCGATGCCGATCACCTCGTCGCGCACCGTCGGTGCGAGGGTCATTGCGGAGCCTCCCGCGGCCCGCAACGAGATGCTGAGGAAGCGGGCGTCGTTCTGGGCGAGCGGTACGTAGATCCCTTCCGGATCTTCGTTATCCACACTCCCCAGGTACATGTCCCGCGCTACCCCCACGATCGTGAGCCACGGCTCCTCGGTCTCCGAGTCGCCCAGGCGAATGCGCCGTCCAATGGGACTCTCGCCGGGGAAGTAGCGCTCAGCGAACGGCTCGTTCACGATCGCCACCGGCAGGTTGTCACGGATATCCTGTGTGCCGAAGTCACGGCCCTGCAGGATGCCCACGCCGAAGGTCTCGAAGTGGCCCGGCGTTACCATCACGCGCCGCGTGAGCGGGTAGTCTCGGTCGGCCTCGTACGTCTCTCCCTCGACGGCGAAACGCGAGCGACCGGCCCAGGTGCCCGGCAGGCTGGAGGAGAGGGACGCCTTGGCCACGGCAGGCTGCGCGTCCAGTCGCGCCACCAACTCGTCGAAAAACTGGAGCCGCGAGGTCGTGTCGGGATAGTCGCCCTCGAACAATCCCACCCGCGCCGTGAGCACGTCCTCGGTCGCGAAACCGAAGTCCACGTTGCGGAGCTGCACGATGCTCTTCACCATGAGGCCCGCGCCGACCAGCAGGCCGCACGACATGGCGATCTCGGCCACCACGAGCCCCTTGCTGAGCTTGCCCATGCGCAGGCTCGAGGTACCGCGCGACTCGTCCTTCAGGATCTCGTTCACCTTGGCACCCGACGCCTTGAGTGCCGGCAGGATGCCGGCCATCACGGCCGCGACGAGCGCCAGGCCGATCGCGAAGAGCAGTGCCACGCTATCGATGCGGATGTCGATCCAGAACGGCGGATCGGTCGGAGCGATCGCGTTGTTGAACAGGCGCACGCCGATCCAGGCGATGGCCAGGCCCGCGGCCGCACCAACTACCGCCAGGGTGAACGTCTCCGACAGGAACTGCAGCACGATGCGGAACCGGCTGGCGCCCAGCGCCGAGCGAATGGCCATCTCCTTGCTGCGCACCGACACACGGGCGAGCAGCAGGTTGGCCACGTTCACGCACGCGATGATCAGCACGAGGAAGACCGCCGCCAGCATGGTGTACAGCATGCGGGCCGGCTCCTCACCGATGTACTCCTCGGTATACGGCTTGATCACCGTGCCAACGCCCTCGTTCGTTTCGGGATACTCCATCTCCAGCCGGCGCGCGATGGTGGCGAGCTCGGCCGCGGCCTGGTCCTTCGACACGCCGTCCTTGAGCCGGCCGAACACCTCCAGCGTGAGCCCGTCTCCCCGCTCG
>JBDGXT010000082.1:0-7426 GCA_039584455.1 Gemmatimonadota bacterium | reverse complement strand
AAGTACGAGCGGTACCGCGCTGACACGTCAGGCTTCGGGTTGGTAGAGCCGGTGGAGTACACCGACGAGACCACGCGCATCGAGATTCTCTACCCGTTTCAGGACTTCGACAAGGTCACGGCGGGCTATCGGGGCAGTCGCCTCAACACGCCCGTCGCCGACAACCTCGAGTTCATCGGGTACTTCCAGAACAACAACCGGCAGCTGAATAACAACATCACGGGCATCCCCTTGGGACCCGGAGCCGAGCTGCAGTTCTTCACGGAGAACTACACCGACATCGAGACGTTCGGCGGCCGGTTGGAGGCGAAGAAGCTGGCCTGGGGCCGCGTCATGTGGACCTACGGGGTCGACTACTTCCGGGACAACTCCCGGAACGCCGACACCAGCGCGACGATCATTCTGGGGTTCGGCCCCCCCATGGTCGACGTGGACAGCATCGCCAACCTGCAGAACGCGACCTACGGGAGCGTGGGAGTGTTCGCCCAGGCCGACTGGCAGCTCACGAACCGTGCGTCGGTGATTCTCGGGGCGCGCTGGCAGGACGTGACCTCCAAGACGAAGCCGACCTCGGGCTACCCGGACTCGCTGTTGACCAGCGAATCCGACCAGACGATCGTGGCGGCGCTCAACGCCATGTACAGCGTCCACGACAATGTCACGCTCATCGGGACCGTGGGGCGCGGCTTCCGCTCGCCCAACCTGGTGGAGCGGTTCTTCGCGGGGCCGACGCCCGAGGGCAGCGGCTTCCAGGTGCGCAACGACAGCCTGCAGCCCGAGACGAGCCTCAACTTCGACATCGGCGCCCGGTTCAGGACCCGCACGGTGTACCTCGAGGGTTTCTTCTTCTACAACACGATCTTCGACGGCATCCGGATCGAGGCGACCGGCGACACGATCTCCAACCTGCCGGTCTTCATGAACGTGAACGTGGACAAGCTGCGCTTCCTCGGCGTGGAGTTATCCGGCGACGTGCTGCTTCCCTACGGGTTCTCCGTCGGGGCGAACTACACGCACTTCGACACGAAGGACGTGAACGATCCCGAGAATCCCGTGGGTGACACCTACACGAACAAGCTGCTGGCACACCTGCGCTGGGTGCACCCGAGCAGCCGGGTGTTCGCCGAGTACGAGTTCCGCTGGAACGGTGAGCGGAAGGAGATCTTCATCGGCACCGCGCCGGCCGTCGGGCCCGTGTTCCCGGCCTTCATGACCCATTCGGTGCGGGCCGGCTGGACCTTCTTCCAGCAGGGCAACCTCAGCCAGCGGATCGGCGTGTCGCTCACGAACCTCACGAACGAGCTGTACGCCGAGTTCGCCAATGCGTCGTTCTTCCGGCCGCAGCCGCGGCGCGGCCTGCTCCTATCCTGGGACATGACGTTCTAGCGCGAGCGAACGAACCGCAAAGGAGCAGCGCACCGTGCGAGAGCCCGTTCACTTCATCCCGCTCGTGACGACGGCCATCGCGATCGCCTTCGCGATCGTGGTATTCCGCCGCTATCGCGAACGGGGGGGGACCCATCTGCTGTGGTGGTCCATCGGGCTCCTCTTCTTTGGTGTGGGAACGGGGACCGAAGCGGCGACTACGGTCTTCGGCTGGAACCCGGGCGTGTTCCGTGCCTGGTACATCTCCGGTGCGTTGCTCGGCGGGGCGCCGCTGGCGCAGGGAACGGTGTATCTCCTGATGTCGCGGCGCGTCGCCGATCGGATGACGGTCGCCTTGCTGGCCGTGGTGGCGGTGGCCGCCCTCTGCGTGCTGCTCACGCCGATCAACTACGCGCTGGTGGAGTCGCACCGGCTGTCCGGCCGCGTGATGGAGTGGCAGTGGGTGCGGGCCTTCAGCCCGTTCATCAACCTGTACGCCGCCACTTTCCTGATTGGGGGAGCGGTCCTTTCGGCCGTACGGTTCAGCCGCAAGAAGGGCACGTACCATCGCATGGTGGGCAACATCCTGATTGCGGTGGGCGCCCTGCTCCCCGGGATCGGTGGAACGGCCACGCGCTTCGGGCACGTCGAGGTGCTCTACGTGACCGAGTTCACGGGCCTCATTCTGATCTGGATGGGCTACCGCTGGAACGTGCGCACGCCGGCGGCGCGAGGCGTGCAGCGCGGGGTGGTGATGGCGGCCGCGCCGGAGGCGACCTGACGACCGCATCGCCGGTGGTCCGGTAGCTACGAGCTACGCGCGGGCGGTCGAGGTGACCGCCCGCGTTCGCATGGGGCAGGGTGTTCGAGCCCGCGCGTCAGCGCAGGAAGATCAGGTTGCTGCCCAGCAGCCGGTTAGTCGCGCTCAGCACGGCCCGCACGGCGGCCCCGGCAGGGTTCCCGTCGATCACCGAGGAGCCGACGACCCGTTGGGTGTGGTCGGAGAAGCGGCTGACCAGGGACACCACCACGACCACCGTATCGAAGGCCTTGATGGTCGTGATGCCGAGCAGCTCGAGGTGCACTCGGCTGTCGACGGCGGCCTCCAGGGCGCGCGACGTCGCCTCGGCGGTACAGCGCAGGACCCCCACCTCCGAGCTCACGCCCTCCGCAGTGCCCACGAACCGGTTGCCCTCGTCCCAGGCGAGCGTGACCTTGCTGCGGCAGCGGCCGCTCGGGAGCGTCTCGAGTTCGAGATCCTCGAACCTGACGCGGGTATTGGAGTCGCTTGGGGGCACGGTCGTCGTTAGCCGCTAAGCTGAGAATTGAAACCAAGATAGCACTCCGGACGCGGCTGCGAAACGCACCCGCGCATGTCGCTGCGGGCACGTCGGGGCGGCCACTGGTGTTATAGTCGGAAAGCCCGAGGAGGGGGAGCTTGAAGACAATGTCGCAACAGTACGAGCAGCTGCGGGACGTCCTGGCCGATCGCTACCTGATTCAACGGGAAGTCGGTCGGGGCGGGGGGGCGACCGTGTATCTCGCCGAGGACCGCAAGCATCGGCGGCCCGTGGCCGTGAAGGTGCTGCGCCCGGAGGTGAGCCAGGCCGTCGGACCCGAACGGTTCCTGCGGGAGATCGAGATCGTGGCCGCGCTGTCGCACCCCCACATCCTGCCCCTGTACGATTCCGGCGACGCCGACGGCCACCTCTACTACGTCATGCCCTACGTGGAGGGGGGTACGCTGCGTGATCTCATGGTCCGGGAGCGGCGGGTCCCGGTCGAGGAGACGCTGCGCCTCGCCCACCAGGTGGCGGGCGCCCTGGCCCATGCCCACCGGCACAACATCGTGCACCGGGACATCAAGCCGGAGAACGTGCTGCTGACCGAGGGCAACGCCCTGGTCACGGACTTCGGCATCGGCAAGGCGGTGTGTGACGTGTGCGAGGACGACCACATCACCGTGGCTGGGACGACCATCGGCACGCCGGCGTACATGAGTCCGGAGCAGTCCCTGGGCGAGGACGTGGACGCGCGCACCGACGTCTATAGCCTCGCGTGCTTGCTGTACGAGATGCTCACCGGCCGGCCCCCGTTCCAAGGCTCCACGGCGCAGGCCACGTTGGTGCTCCACGCCGTCCAGGAGATCCCTTCGGCCAGAGGACAGGTGCCCGAGCTGCCCCAGTACCTGGACGAGGCGCTGCAGCGGGCGATGGCCAAGTCGCCCGATGATCGCTACCAGACGGTCACCGAGTTCGTTCAGGCGCTCGGTTTGGTGAGCACCGCAGCCGTGCCGGCGGCAGGTTCTTCGAGGTGTGACAGTTGTGGTGCGGAGGTCCTGCCGGGCCGGAACGTGTGCGCTCACTGCGGCACGCAGCTCATCGTGCGAGCCCAGACGGGGGCGCGGAGGCGATCACGGAAATGGATCGCGGCCGGCGTGACCACGCTCGGCGTGGTCTTGAGTGTCTTGGGCACGTGGTGGGTGCTGGGAAGCCCTGTGTTCGGCGCCCAACAGGTCGAATCCCTGGCCATCCTGCCGCTGGTGAACCTGTCGGGGGACTCCGCACAAGGCCATTTCGTGGACGGCATGCACGATGCGCTGATCGCCGAGGTGGCACAGGTCGGCGCCCTCAAGGTGATCTCGCGGACGTCCGTGATGCGGTATCGCGACAGCGAGGAGTCGGTGCCCGACATTGCCGAGGCGTTGGGAGTGGAGGCGATACTAGAGGGTTCCGTGGTCCGCTCGGGCGACAGCGTTCGCATCACGGCGCAGTTGATCGCCGCCGATCCCGAGCGGCACTTGTGGACCGGGACCTATGATCGCGAGCTGCGCGACGTGTTCTCCATCTACAGCGAGGTAGCGCGCGCGATTGCCGGTGAGATCGTGGCCGAGCTCTCGCCTCGGCAGGAGGCGCGGCTCGCGGCACCACGCTCCGTCGACCCGGCCGTGCTCGACGCCTACCTGCAAGGCCGCTATCACGCGTCACGCGGTTCCGTGGATGGGTTCCGGCGGGCCATCGCGCTTTTCGAGGTGGCCCTCGAGCGCGATTCCCTCTTCGCGCCTGCCCACTCCGCGCTCGCCCTGTCCACGCACTTGCTGGGGTTCTACGGTGGGCTGCCCGAACATATCGCGGAGCCACGAGCAAAGGCGGCGGCTGAGCGAGCGCTCGAGCTGGACGGGGAGCTTGCGGAGGCTCGCGCGGTGCTCGCCGGCATTCGCGCCATGCATGAATGGGACTGGAGCGGCGCCGAGCGCGAGTACGAGCAGGCGATCGCTCTCGACCCCAGCTCAGCCATCGCCCGTGCCTGGTACGCGTATCACCTAACATCGATGGGGCGGCACGAGGCGGCGATCGCGGAGGCGCGCCGCAGCCTGGAGTTGGATCCGCTGAACCCGGCGGCCCGGGTCGTTTTGGCGGATCAGCTGCTGTACGACCGGCAGTACTCCCGCGCGATCGAGGAACTACAGCAGGCGCTGGCCCTCGAGCCGGACCTGGATCGGGCGTGGGAGGTGATGGAGGACGCACACGCGCTGGCCGGAGATTATGACGCTGCAGTTGCCGTGCGCCGTCGCCGGCTCACGGCGGCAGGGAGCGCCCCGACCGCCGCGGAGGATCTTGCGCGGAGCTACGCGTCGGACGGGTCCGCAGGCTACTGGCGCTGGCGACTGCGGTGGCTCGAGCAGCGGTCTCAGCGGGGCTACGTATCCCCGAGCCGTGTTGCACAGGCGTACGCGGCGCTGGGGGAGGCCGATGCGACGATGGAGTGGCTGGAGCGTGCCTATCAGGCCCGCGACGCCATGGAGCTTCTGCAGGTGTCTCCCTACTTCGATGGCCTGCGTCACGATCCGCGATTCCAGGCCCTGCTCGAGCGCATGGCGTTCCCCCGCTGACGATGGCCTACGGACTCCACTGGGAATGGCGCGGCTTCGGTACCCTCGACCCAGAAGTGCGGCAGCGGATCGAGCGCCTGCCGCCACTGTTTCCCGGTGACCTCGCCGGCGTGGACAGCTACTACTGGTATCCCGGCTGTGACGTCAACCTCAAGCTCAGGGACTTTGCCGCACGGGCCGGTGTCAAGCTGAAGCGGCTGCACGAGGTAGATGCCGAGACCGGACTCCAGCTCTGGCTCGAGGACGAGCGGGAGGACTATCCGTTTCCGCTTCAACCCGATGCCGTGCGCCGGCTGGGGGGGTCGCTGGGGGTCGATGTGTCGCCCCCACTGCGTCCCATGGGGCGCTGCACGCTGCTCACGCTGCTGCGGCAGGCACGCCCCGACCTCGTCGTGGTGGCGGTCCAGAAGACGCGCTCCATCCGCCGCTGGACTGCCGGAGACCGCGAGGTCCTGGTCGAGATCGCCGAGATTGCCTCGCCGGAACGCGTGACCTCGGTGGGGGTGGAGGACGGCGCCGGTCTGGCCGACTCCGCTTCCGAGGAGGAGATGGCGGCGGCGAAGCTGGACGTCACGGCCGTCCTGGAGGAGCTGGGTCTCCCGGGCGCGCTCACCGCGGGGAGCTATCTCGAGGCGGTCGCCGCGTGGGCGACGGGGGGGACGGTGCTCAAGCCGTAGGCTCTGCAGGGCCGCCGTTGCGGCCAGCGTCCGCATCCACTGCGGCCAGGTCCGGCCGCGGCGCCTGGCGCACCCAGAGCAAGAGTGCAATGACGTCGTACAGCGTGTGCACGACGATCGGGACGATCAGGTTGCCGGTCACGAGGAAGAGCATCCCCAGGTAGATCCCCAGGAGAGCGGCGAGCAGCGCATAAGTGTGGGTCACGAAGTGCGCCAGGCCGAACAGCGCTCCGGCTGCCACGACGCCCGCCGCCGGCCCCGCGATGTCGCTGATACCGCGCTGGACGAGGCCGCGAAACAAGGCCTCCTCGCCGACGCCCGCCAGCAGCGCAATGAGCACCAGCTCCCCCGCCGTGCAGTCGGCGAACAGGGGCACGATGGTTTCCTCCACTTCGCGGCGCAGTCGGCGCAGCGCTGGCCAGGTCGTGCTGGACATCCACCACATGAGGAGCAGGGTGGGAATCGTGGCAACGGTGCCCCACGCGAGCGCTCCGGGAGTGACGCGGGCGCCGCCGAACGGGGCGGTGCCCAGGAGCAGCCCGAGTCCCAGGGCGATGATCAGGAGACCGCCCTCGAGGCCCACCGCCAGCCGCACGACAGGGTGCAGTCCGCGTGCCGGTCGTGTCATGTCCCCACTCTATTGCCCCGCTCCCTGAGGCGGAAGCCCGGGGGGGGTTGCGGAGCGTGGGGTTGGCGGGAGAATATGGGGATCGTCCCGCGCCGACCGGGACGCCATGCGCCGGGCGTCGCCTCAAGGGACGGTGCCGGATTCCCCCTCCAGAAGGAGACATATGCCTCGTGTCCTGGGCCTGATTTGTGCTGTGGCTACCCTGCCGCTCGGTGGACTCGCCGCGCAGGAGTCGTTGCCGAACCAGGGGGAGACGAGGGATCCCGCGCCTCTGTTCCGGTCGAACGACGTGCTGGTCGTGACGCTCGAGGCGCCGCTCAAGACGGCACTGGACGACCGCGGAGAGGGTAGGGAGTTCCACGAGGGACACCTCACGTACCTGGACCCGCTGAACGCCGAGGAGGGTCCGCTGGAGCTGGACGTCGAGATTCGGGTGCGGGGCAACTTTCGGGCGCAGCGCAAGAACTGCAGCTTCCCGCCGCTGCGCATAGACATGGGCGGGGACCAGCTCGGGCACACGGTGTTCGAAGGGCAGAGCAGGCTCCGTCTCGTGACACACTGTCGCGACCAGCGCAACGACCGTGGACAGTACGTCTTGCAGGAATACCTCGCGTACCGCGTGTTCAACCTCCTCAGCGATCTGAGTGTGCGGGTGCGGCTGGCCCGAATCACCTATGTGGATACGGAAGGCACGCGCGATCCGTTCACGCGCTACGCGTTCTTCCTGGAGGACTACAACGAAACGGCTGCCCGCAGTGGCTGGGAGTTGCTCAAGCTGCCGCAGATGCCACCCAATCAGATCGATCAGGGGCGGCTCGCGACGTTCGAGGTGTTCCAGTTCATGATCGGCAACACCGACTGGTC
>JBDGXT010000364.1:0-3099 GCA_039584455.1 Gemmatimonadota bacterium | reverse complement strand
CCAACTCGCGCAGCGCCGAGGCGCGGCTCGAGTTGCAGCAGGTTCGCCTGGAGCGCACCGTGGTGCGCGCAGCGTTCGCGGGCGTGGTGGGTCAGCGCTACGTGAGCCTGGGCGCCTATGTCACGAGCTCGACCCGGCTCACCACACTGCAGACCGTGGATCCGCAGCGCGCGGTGTTCCGGGTGCCGGAGCGCCATGCCGAGCGGCTCGCCCTGGGACAGGAGGTGACCTTTCACGTCGCGGCCGTGCCCAATGAGGTGCTCGCCGGCGACGTGACCTTCATCGACCCGATCGTCGAGCTGCCGGCGCGCACCATCACCGTGAAGGCGCGGGTCTCCAACCGGCGGCGCGTGCTCAAGCCCGGGATGTTCATCGAGGTGCGTCGTCGAGCTGCCGGCGCGCACCATCACCGTGAAGGCGCGGGTCTCCAACCGGCGGCGCGTGCTCAAGCCCGGGATGTTCATCGAGGTGCGGCTGGCGACCGAGCAGCGTCCCAATGCCGTGATCGTGCCGGAGGATGCCATCCTGCCGTTGTCGGGCGCCGATTACGTCTGGGTCGTCACGGAGGAGAGCACGGCGACGCGCCGCCAGGTCGAGCTCGGGGTGCGCGTCCCCGGCTTCGTGGAGATCCTGGATGGGGTGGCGGTCGGTGAGCAGGTGGTGGTCGGCGGCCTCGAGCGGCTCAGTGAGGGCGCACCGGTCAGCCCCATCCCGGTGGAGCGTGCGCGCCCCGACATGCAGCGCTGAGCTACTGCGCCATCGTCTTCGGGAAACGCACCACGGCGAAACGAAGGACGGCCACGGCCATCACCGCGAGGGCGAGGAACTGCGGCCACAGGCTCGAGAGTCCCTCGCCCTTGAGCTCGGGCATGCTGGTGATCGGGTAGAAGAACCCCGAGAGGATGATGGCCGGCTGGAAGAAGAGGAACATCGTCATGAACGCTTCCTGCTGCGTCCGCGAGATGGTCGAGATCAGCAGCCCCACGGCGAGCCCGGCCAGGATGTAGAGCAGCGCGGCCAACAGGAGAGTGGGCGGGAACCCCCGAATCGGCACGTCGAACCACAGCACCGCCACCACCGAGATCAGCACCAGATCCACCAACCCCACGACCGCCACGGGGAGCGTCTTGCTGAGCATGAGCTCTTCCGGCGTGAGCGGGCTGACCATCAGCTGATCGAGCGTGCCCAGTTCGCGCTCGCGCACCACCGCCAGCGCGGTGAGCAGCAGGCACATCAACATCAGGAGCACGCCGATCACGGCCGGGACGTTGTACATGCGGCTCTCGAGGGTGGGGTTGTACCAGGCGCGCACCCTGAGATCCACGCCCGGCGGTAGCGCTCCGGTCGCATCCGCCCGAGCCAGGCCAGACTGTTGCACGATCTGTCCGGCGTACCCCAACGCCACTGTTGCGGTGTTCGACTCGGTCCCGTCCACGATTACCTGCACCCTGGCCGTCCCACCGGATGAGAGCTGCCGGGCAAATCCACGTGGGATCTCGACTCCCACGATGGCATCGCCGGCGTCCAGCGCCCGTGTCAGGTCCTGTGCGCGCTGCGACCGACCCACGATCTCGAAGTAGCCGGTGGCAGAGAACCCCTCGATGAGCTCGCGCGACTCCTGGGACTGGTCGTAATCCACCACGAAGGTCGCCGTGTTGCCGATGTCGGTGTTCACCGCGTAGCCGAACATCAGCAGCTGGATGACCGGCGCCACGAAGATCACCGCTCGCGTGCGCGCGTCCCGCAGCAGCTGGCGCAGCTCCTTCTTCACCATCTCGCGCAGGCGCAGCGGCGACACCCGACTCATGCCAGCTCCTTGCGGAACACGCGGATGGCCAGGGCCAGGCCGACCACGGCGAACACGACCATGGCAACGGCATCGCCCCACAGCACCGCCGGTCCCACGCCCTTGAGGAAGATCCCCTTCGTCACCGTCACGTAGTAGCGGGCCGGGATGGCGTAGCTGATGCCCCGCAGCACGATCGGCATCGTCGAGATGCTGAAGATGAACCCGGAGAGCAGCAGCGCCGGCAGGAAGGTGGCCATCATGGCCACCTGCGTGGCGAGCAGCTGGGATTTGAGCGCCGCCGAAATGAAGATGCCGAGCCCCAGCGCCCCGACCAGAAAGAGGAACGTCAGGACAGCGAGAAGCAGCACGTTGCCCTTGAAGGGAACGTCGAAGATCAGGATGCCTCCGATGGACGCCAGCGCGACGTCGAGCAGCCCGATGGCGACGTAGGGCAGCAGCTTGCCGAGCACCACTTCCAGCCGGTGCACCGGTGTGGCGGCGAGCTGCTCCATGGTGCCGCGCTCCCACTCCCGCGCGATCGTGAGTGCGGTGAGCATGCTCGCGATGATCGACATGATCACGGCGACCAATCCCGGCACGATCATGTTGCGGCTCTCGAGTGTCTCGTTGTACCAGACGCGGCTCTCCGGCTGCGCTGGCAGCACGAGTCGCCGCCCGCCAGGTGCCACGTCCGCCGAGTACCCTGCGACGATGGCGTCGGCGTAACTGCGCGCGATGGTGGCGGTATTGGCGTCGCTGCCGTCCAGCAGGAGCTGGACCGGGGCCGATCGGCCGGCTGCCAGATCACGGGCGAAGGAGGGGGGGATGACGAGCACGAGCTGGGCCCGCCCGGCGCCGAGGTCTGCGGCAACATCGCCGTAGCGGTCCAGGTACCGCACGATCGTGAAGTACCCCGAGGCCTCGAACGCATCGACCAGGAGGCGACTCTCCGGCGTGCGGCTCTCGTCGAGGACGCCCATCTCGATGTTGCGGATGTCGAACGAGATCGCGCGTCGCGCTTGAGCTGGATCATCTCCTTGCGGGTCACCGCCCAGAGGCGCGTGAGGCTCATTCGGCAACCGCTCCGCCCTCGCGTTGGACGAGGGCCACGAAGACGTCCTCCAGCGAGGGCTCGACCGGCTCCAGCTTCTCGCAGGTGCGCCCCGCGGCGGCGAGCGCTCCGGGCAGCGCCGACTGCGCGGCCTGCTCGTCCTCCACCATGACGTGGACCGCGCGTCCGAACATGGCCGCGCTGATCACCCCCGGTATCTGTGTCAGTGCCTCGACGGCCCGGGGCGAGTCGTCGGTGT
>JBDGXT010000363.1:0-3782 GCA_039584455.1 Gemmatimonadota bacterium | reverse complement strand
ATGTGGGAGACGGTGCTCCCCGACATGCTCGAGTGACGCTCAATAGGTGCTGTTGAACTCCAACCACACGTCGACCGGCTCCCCGTCCAACAGTGCCGGCAGGTAGCGCTGGCTGTAGACCTGCTCGAGGATGTAGCCATCGAGCATGAGGTCGCCGGTGCTCCGCCTCATCTTGGCCTCCGTCACGACGCCGTCTCGGTCCACCAGCCACTCGACCACGTACCACACGCCCCTGGGGCGCGCACGCCGGCGGTTGGTCGCCACGATGCCGATGAAGACGGGCGGGCAATACGTCGAGCGCTCGTAGGAGAGGGTGGTGGGCCGGCCGGCACGGGCCCGGATCCGCACCCCCCACGGTTCCCCGGGGTCAGTCCAGCGCACATGGTCGGCGAACTCCGCCTGGAGCCGCTCGGTCGCCTCCTGTCCGAGGTCGCTCTCCAGCGCGACCGCGTGGCTCGCCGCGCCGTCGACGCCGAAGGCGACAGAGAACAACACCTCCGCCCCGGGGTGGCCGATCGTGGCGCCTTCGAATGCCTGGACGAACTCCGCCGAGTCGACCACCGACCAGAGCGGCTCGTCGGGCTCGTCGGCCAAGCTGCAGCGGCGCTCCGTCGGAGCCCCGGCCAGGCTGGCGGTCTCGGAGCGGCTGCTGCACGCCGCCAGGAGGAGCAGCGCGACCGGCACCGCGCCGGCGGTCCAGCTCAGCGCGCTTCCGAGGGGTGGTTTCCAAGGGTGTGCCATGGTTCACCCGGCGAGGACACGCTGAATAATACTCGGCGCGGCCGGCCGGGTTGCGCCCGGTCCGCATTTGGCCGATTGTCTAACGAGTCTCTCCCTCTGGCCTCCGTGAGGCCGCGGCGCACACCACGATGTGGAGGCGGGACATGACCGAGCGCGATCTCACCCGGCGCGATTTCGTGATGATGGGGGCCGCCGGTACGGCTGCCCTGTTCCTCAACAAGAAGCTCCCGCTCGGCGGGAACCCGCCGATGCCCGAGCGCCCGCTGGGTCGCACGGGCCATCGCGTGCGCCTCTTCAGCCTCGGCGGGCAGGCGACGCTGGAGAAGTCGGATCGAGACGCCGATGCGGAGGCGATCATCAACCGCGCCATCGATCTGGGCGTGAACTACATCGACACCGCCGCCCGGTATGGCCGCGGCGTGAGCCAGAAGTACATCGGCAAGGTCATGGCGACGCGGCGCAAGGAAGTGTTCCTGGCGACCAAGACGCACGATCGTACGCGCGACGGCTCACTGCGCCTGCTGGAGGAGAGCCTGGAGTCGCTCCAGACCGACCACCTCGACTTGTGGCAGCTCCACAATGTCCGGAGAACCGACGAGCTGGACACGATCTTCGGCAAGGACGGCGCCATCGAGGCGATGCTCCAGGCCCGGGAGGAGGGGACGGTCCGCTTCCTCGGGATCACGGGTCACGCCGACCCGGCCGTGCTGGCCGACGGGATCAGTCGCTTCGACTTCGACACGATCCTGATGGCGCTCAACGCGGCCGACCCGCACTACCTGCCGTTCGTGGACGAGCTGCTGCCGCTCGCCAATGAGAAGCAGATGGGCGTGATCGGCATGAAGATCCCCGCCCGCGGCCGCATCTTCCGCGAGGGAGGGATCACCTCCATGCGCGACGCGATGCGCTACACGCTGACGCAGCCCGTGAGCACGGTGATCGTGGGAGTCGACGACGTCGCCCAGCTCGAGGAGAACGTGGCGATCGCCACCGAGTTCGAGCCGCTCTCGGGGGACCAGATGGCCCACCTCGAGCAGCTCACGACCGACTATGTCAGTGAGGCGTCCTCGGGCGGCGCGACCTAGGACGAGCGCGCCACCGCGGCCGACCGACCGAGGAACAGCTCCCGTTCCATGTCGGTATTGACCAGGTTCGGCGAGATCCGGACCGTGTTGAGGCCCTTGGTGTTGAACGGCCGGAAGACGAAGCCGTGCTCCCGGTTCATCCGCTCGAACAGCGTCCCGCTCTCGACTCCCCGTACCTCGACGGCGAACAGGGACGCCGACAGCTCCCACGACGTGGGCGAGCGCCACTCGGTGTGCGCAGCGTTGTCGACCGCCCGGCGCCAGCCCTGCCACATCGTGCGGTAGCGAGATGCCTTGGCGTCTTCGCCAAGCGATGCCTGGAAGTCGAGCGCATCCCCCAGCGCGATCACCTCGGGCAGGTTGCGCGTGCCGTAATCCTCGAACACCCGTACCGTTCCGGCCCAGCGCTCCTGACCCCATGTGACCCACATCGGCCTGAGCGCGTCCAGCATGTTGCGCTTCACGTAGAGCAGGCCGGTTCCCTTCGGCGCCTGCACCCACTTGTGCGGGCTTGCCGCGTAGAAGTCCACGTCCGTCCCGGTCACGTCCACGGGGAGCATCCCGACTGCCTGCGCACCGTCCACCGCCACGAACTCCACCCCGCGTGAGCGAGCCAGCGCGACGAGCTCCTGCATCGGGTGCCGGAGGCCCACCATGTTGTCCACATGCGGGAAGACGAGCACCCGCGTGTTGGCAGAGATATGGCGATCGTGCAGCTCCAGGACGTCCTCGAGCGTGAGGCCAGCGACGTTCTGTACCGGGAAGTCGAACTGCCGCACCGAGAAGCCCTTGACCTCGGCCTGGTGGTGCCAACAGATGCTCGCCCCCGGGTGGTTCAGCGAGGAGAAGACTACTTCATCGCCCCGGCCCAGCGGCAATCCCTGCGCCAGGAGGTTGAATCCTTCCGTGGTGTTGTGGGTGAGGGCCACCTCGTCGGCCTCGCAACGCAGTAGCTGGGCGGCTTTCGCCCGTACCGCCTCGCGCGCCTCTTCCCACCCGCCGCCCCACATGTACAGCCATGGATTCGTCTCGCACAGTTCGAGGTAGCTGCGGTGCGCTTCCTGCACGGTGCGCGGGATCGTGCCGATGGAGCCGTGGTTGAGATAGGTGATGCCCGTGTCCAGGGTGTACACACCGCTCTGACCCTCGGACAGGAGGCCATTGCGCCCGCGCTCAGCGTCTCTCGCGAGGGCTTGATCGACAGCCAGCAGGGTGCCCATGCTCGAGGCGCCGGCAACCGCCGCCAGCTGCTTCAAAAATGCTCGACGATGGTTCATGACCGCTCCCGTGAGGCGAAGCGCTCCAGAAAGGCGTGCTCGTCGGGTGTCAGGCTGTCCATTCCCTCGGCGCTGATCTTGTCGAGGATGCGATCCAACTCGTCTCGGTTCACCGAGTGCATGTCGTCCCGGCGGATGCCGCGCCAGCGGTCCAGGTCGCTCGCGCCCGATGACTTGGGTTTGGCCTGGACGGCGGCCGCTTTGCGCTTGAAGCGCCGCGCCGGCGAGCGATAGTCGAGCCATTTGAGATAGAGAAACGCGCCCGCGAACCCACCCAGATGAGCGAAGTGGGCGACGCCGTCTCTGGAGCCCGAGAAAGAAGCCGGCGAACAGGGACATCCCGGTGAGGAACACCACCAGCCACCGCACCTCGACCGGGAGCACGCCCCAGATGTAGATCTTGTCGCGCGGCCAGAACATGGCGTACGCCAGCTCGATGCCGAACACCGCACCGGAAGCGCCGATGATAGCGGCGTGCGGTGTGGTCACCGCGGACAGCAACGCGCCCGAGATGCCGCTGATGAAGTACAGCGCGAGGAAGCTCCGGCCGCCGAGCCTCACCTCGAGCCGCGGGCCGAAGATGTAGAAGATCCACATGTTGAACAGGATGTGGATGATCCCCCCGTGGAGGAACATGTAGGTGATCACCGTCCAGGGACGCAGCAGCACCGCCGCCGGG
>JBDGXT010000362.1:0-3374 GCA_039584455.1 Gemmatimonadota bacterium | reverse complement strand
GGAATGGAGGGGATGGAGCCGTATCAGGATGCCGGGAAGTACCTGACCATCTGCGAGAAGCAGGCCGACGGGTCCTGGCTCATCAAGGCGTCGACCTGGAACTCCGACATCCCGATGCCCGAGTAGGCATCGCGCGGCCGACACCGATCCCGACCGCCAATGCAGAGCGCCCGGCCACGGCCGGGCGCTGGTGCTTTCAGGCTGTGTCGGCGCGCCCGCTAGTTCCGCATCGAGGCCTTCACCACCGCGAGCAGATCCTCGAGCTCGAACGGCTTCTCCACTACGGGGCGGTCGATGCGCTCCAGGAAGGCCTGAATCGTGGGCTCGTTGGCGAAGGCGGTGACGAACACGACCCGTTGCGCCGCGTCCGGGTTGGAGTCTTTGAGCTCGTCGTAGAAGCTCACACCGTCGAGGAAGGGCATGCGGATGTCGCACACGATTGCGCGGTAGGAATGCTGCTGCAGCGCCGCGACCGCGGCCAGGCCGCTGTCCACGCTCTCCACCATGTAACCGGCGCGCTCGAGGGCCTTGCTCAGGGCCTGGCGCACCGCGCGATCGTCGTCGATGATCAGGACGTCCATGGCACACTCTTCCTTCGGCGCACGCCCGCAAGATAGCGGGTCCAGAGTCAGATGGGCGTGAGATTGCCCGGAAACTGGGGGAATGAGGGGGTGTTGGGGGGGCGTGGCGCCGCCGCCGCTTCGCAGGCTATTTTGGCCTTCGCTCAGCTCAGCCGTTTCCTCCCAGCAGGAAGGTGCGCCATGCGAACGAGGGCAGCGAGCATTTTCATCCCGTCCGTACTCTTGTTGATCGGCTCCACCGTTTCCGCTCAGGGCGTCTACGTCAACGGCCAACCGGTGACCGAGCAGCAGATAGCCGCCCTGCAACAGCGGATGGGCATACCCGAGGCAGCGCCGATTCCCGCGGGGCGGTACTGGTACGATCGGGTTTCCGGGCTGTGGGGGATGGAGGGCGGCCCGATGCAGGGCCAGATCTTGCCCGACCTGGAGCTGGGCGGGCCGCTCCGGGCCGATGCCTCGGGCGGCGGGACGGGCGTCTTCTTCAACGGCCGAGAGCTGCATCCGCTGGAGGTGGCCTACCTGCAACAGCTCTTCGGTTACACGATCCCCGGTCGCTACTGGCTCGACTGGCAGGGTTACGGGGGTGTCGAAGGTGGACCTGCGTTGTTCAATCTGGTGGCCGCTGCCGCCCAGGCCGGAGGCGCCGGCGGGGGATCTGGCAGCTACACGCGCAGGACGCCGTTCGGGAGCATCGGTGGCGACGGCAACTGCAGCTACTTCATGTCGCCTGACGGCTCGAGCGTGATGAACTGCCCGTAGCTGGGGCGCGGTGCCTGCGGCCACCTTGCAGGGGCCCGGCCCGCGCAGCAGGTTCGGGCTAACCCCTCCACCGTCGAGGCCCTCGGCGGTGCCTAGTCCAAGCAAGCGAGATGGAGGCGACCATGAGAAGCTGGAGCAAAGTGGCAGCGGTGGGACTGCTCCTCGCAGCGGGCTTCGGGTGTTACCCGCCGATGCAGGAGGTGACGTCGGGCCCCGACGTGGACGCGATCAGGGCGGCGAGCGCGGCGGAGTTCGCTTCCCTCGTCGCCGGGGACGCGGACGCGCACCTCGCTGTGATGACCGAAGACTGTGTCGTGTTGCCGCCGGGCGAGCCGGCCGCGGTGGGTCACGAGGCGGTCGCGGCGTGGAACGCCGAATTCACCGGGATGTTCGACGTCACCGGTGGGTACACAGGATCCGAGGTGGTCGTGCTGGGCGACTGGGCGATCGAGCGCTATACGGGCGAGGTTACCCTCACCCCCGCCGAAGGCGAGGCGGCCACGGCGACCTTCAAGGGGATCCACATCTACCAGCGGCAGGCCGACGGCTCTGGAAGATCGCGCAGGACATCTGGAACATGGACGCTCCGGAGTAGCGGCCGGTCTCGAACGAGGGTAACGACGTGAAAACGGGGCGCCGCCGGGCGCCCCGTTGTGTTTCGCGCTGCCGGATGCTTTGCGCATCGTCCGGTCTACCCCGCGCGTGAATCCGCGCCACGTCGCGACGCCGCGATACCCCCTTGTTGGTTCCTCCATCCGATACTACGTCTCGCGGATATGACACACTTGACATAATGACACATCTGTCCTAGCATCGGGTGCGCAAGCCGCTGCGCTGGCTCGCCGACGAGATCAGGGTGCCGCCGTTCAGCCCGGAGGCAGCCCTCGAGGTCGGAGCCCTGCTGGAGATCGTAGCCGTGGGCGGCATGCCGGCCATGCCCCGCTCGAAGCCGCTGCCGTCGGTCGGTGCGCGATGCCATGAGCTGCGCGTGACCGACCGCCGGCAGACGTGGAGGGTCGTGTATCACATCGCAGAAGACGCGATTGTCGTGCTCGACGTGTTCAGCAAGAAGACTCGACGCACCCCGAAACAGGTGATCGATCGCTGCAAACGCAGACTGAGGCGTTATGAAGAGGAGTTCTAAGCCAGGGGGCAGGCGCCGGCGATCGAAGCCGGCCTGGCGCGAGGGTACGGTTCGGGAGTTCCTGGGCCTGTCCGAGTCGCAGGCAGCGCTGATTCGCACCAAGGCCGCGCTCGCGGTGCGTCTGCAGCGCCGCCGCTCGGCGCTGGAGTGGAGCCAAACAGAGCTGGCGCAACGGATCGGCTCGGGCCAGTCCCGCGTTGCGAAGATGGAAGCGGCGCACCCGTCGGTGAGCCTCGAGCTGCTAGTGAAGGCCCTGCTGGCAACGGGTGCCAGCATGGTGGAGATCGGGGCGGTTGTGAGCACCGGAGACCCCGACGCTCCGCCGAGAGTGCGGCGCCCGGCGCCGAAGCGAGCGAAGCGCAGCCGGCGCCCGCCTGCGCCGAAGTGACGACGGCCGGGGCAGCTGCCCCGGCCGTTTCGCATCACGTCAACCGCGAAGCCCTGTTGCTTCCTAGAAACTCCTCTTTGCCGTCCCGCAGCTCACCCACTCGCGCTGCTCCCCGGTGCGCGGGTCCACCGGCAGCACCGCCCGGTCGCGCGGCACGCGCGTCGGCGCTCCGGGGACGAGCCGGTTTGATGCCGCGCGCGTCGCCGGTTTGATGCCGCGCGCGTCGGAATGACTACGCACTTGGCGGTAGATCGCCCTTCTTACCGTTGACAGTCCCACGGGGCAGCGTATTCTTACATGTAGCTCCCCGCGGTCGACCAGGTTGACCGCGGCTTCACCTCCCCCGGGTCTGCGCATGCACACCCGGGGCTTTTTCTTGCGGATGCCCCCCCTAGAAACTCCTCCTTGCCTCCCCGCAGCTCACCCACTCGCGCTGCTCGCCGGTGCGTGGGTCTACCGGCAGCACCGCCCGGTCGCGCGGCACGCGCCGGGGATCCTCCGA
>JBDGXT010000081.1:0-9918 GCA_039584455.1 Gemmatimonadota bacterium | reverse complement strand
GCAAGCGGGCGAGGACCGTGCGGGTCACCTGGTACTGACGCTCTGCCGGTTGGTAGGGATCGGTGCCGCTGCCGATGACGATGCTCTGGGGGCCGTCCAGAGTGGTGCGCCGCCGGACACGGTTGAGATCGCGGTCGAGCGCGGAGAGCACCGCACTGCGCGACTTGACGAAAATGCGGTGCTCGAACGGCTCCAAGCCGCGCGGGTGCTGTAGGTCGGCGAACTCCACGTCAGTGATGCAGCCGTTGTCGTGCGCCCGCTCCACCACGTAGCGGTGTGCGTAGCGGGCGTAGCAGTAGGTGCACCCGAACTCGCAGCCGACGTAAGGATTGAGGGACCAGAACCCCATGCGAGTGGATTCGGGTGAGTTGATGACCGACTTGGGCGGGAGTTCGACGAACTTGGTGCCGCGTCGCCGCCGGTCGAGCACGGGCAACGCCCCACCGCTCCCCGCTACACGTTGCGCGCTGCGCGTGCGAGAAGAGGAGCTGGTGCGGTGTTCCGCTCCCCTCATCACGCACACCTCCCCCAGCCACAGGCGGGGCAGAACTCGCATCCAGAGGCGTGGACGAGAGGCATCTCGCACTCGGGGCACGGAGCGGCTTGTGCTGGTACCGTAAGCCCTTGACAAACAATGGTTTGCCGAGGGCCTCGAGGGAGCGTTTTCGGCATTTGTTCGGTCATGGGGATACCGAATATAACCCGAAAACATGCCGAAGCAAGAGGGGACTTCCCCCCCTTGCCCTGCTGTAACACATTCGTGACATTCCCACGCGGTTTGCCGACAGGAGGGTCCAACTCGAACCCCCACGGTCGAGTGCGCACTTGAGTCCCACCGTACCGCCACTCTCGAAAACCCCGCCCGCCGTTGTTTCCCATCCACTGGCGCGTGTCGTCGCCGTTCTGGTGCTGCTGTTCGTGTTCCTGCTCGGCGTGAACGGCCTGGGCGACGGGTTCAAGTCACTGGGGCGGGACGCCCTCGAGGCATTCTTCGCGGCGACCGAAAACCCCTTCATGGGACTCATCGTCGGCATCCTGGCAACCACGTTGGTTCAGAGCTCCTCCGTCACGACGTCGCTCATCGTCGGGCTCGTGGCGGCACCGGAAAACCCGCTGCCCATCGCCAACGCCGTACCGATGGTCATGGGAGCGAACATCGGAACCACGGTGACCAACTCGCTGGTGTCGCTCGCGTACATGGGACGCAGGGAGGAGTTTCACCGCGCGTTTTCTGTCGCCACGTGCCACGACTTCTTCAACTACATGGCGGTGGTGGCTCTGCTACCGCTGGAAATAGCGACGGGCTACCTGCAGAAAGGCGCCACGTATCTTGCGTCACTAGTGACCGGTTTCGGCGGGGTGGAGTACGACAGCCCGCTTAAGGGAGCGCTCAAGGCGTCGCTCAAGCCGATCAAGGCCGTCGTGCACGCGATCACGGACTCCGAGCGGTTGCAGGCGGTCATCCTGATCCTGCTCTCGGGTGTCATGATCTACATCGCACTCATGTTGCTCGTCCGGGTGATGCGCACGGCGATGCACTCGCGGGTGGAAGTCATCGTGACCCGCGGCCTCCACAAGGCGCCGCTGTTCGCGATCCTGGTGGGCATGCTGGTGACCGTGATGGTGCAGTCGAGCTCGATCACGACATCGCTGCTCGTGCCACTGGCCGGGGCCGGGTTGATCACGCTCGCGCAGGCCTTCCCCATCACGATCGGCGCGAACATCGGTACCACTATTACGGCGCTGCTGGCTGCCCTGGCCGTGACGGGTCCCAACGCGCAGGCCGGCATCATCATCGCGTTGGTGCACCTGCTGTTCAATCTGAGTGCAACGCTGTTGATTTATCCGGTAGAGAGGGTTCGGAGTATTCCGCTCAAGGCCGCTACACTGCTCGCCGACGTTGCGGTGCAATCCCGTCGATGGGCGTTCTTCTACGTGGTGCTCTTGTTCTACGGTCTGCCGACGCTGCTGATCGTGCTGAACGAGCTCCTCGGGTAGCCGCGGAGGCCACTCATGCTTCGTGAATTGCTCAGCATCTTCCGTTCCGACACGCCGCTTGCGGGCATGGGGGAGAACTTCACCCGCATGCTCACGGTGACCCGCGAAACGACGCTTCAGGCGGGGGAGATCTACTTCGCCGGTGAGGCGGCTAGGCCCGACGAGCGGACTCAGATCTACAAGAAGGACGTCGAGGTGAACAAGCTGCAGCGGACCATCCGCAAGCAGGTGATCGCCCATCTGTCCCTCGCCCAGAACACGGCATCGCTACCGTACTGCCTGCTGCTCATGAGCCTGGTGAAGGACGTCGAGAGGATCGGGGACTACGCCAAGAACCTCGCCGAAGTACGGGAGATGCACCCGAGCCCGCTGCCCGACGACAAGATCCTGGCGGAGCTGAAGGAGATCCGGCTCGGTGTCGAGGGCGCGTTCGCGGCCTCGGCCGAAGTGTTCGTCACGTCGGACCAGGAGCGGGCGATGGCGCTCATCCGCGAGGGGCGCGACCTGACACACCGCTGCGATGTGCTGGTTGAGCGGGTGGCTCGGAGCAGCTACAGCGCTCGCTCGGCCACCGCGGTGGTGCTGGGCGCCAGGTTCTATAAGCGGATCGCAGCGCACGTGCTCAATGTCTTGTCGAGCGTCGTGATGCCCTTGCACAAGCTGGATTACTACGACGAGAATGAGCTGTCGCCCGACGAAGGGTAGGCCAGCGGAGCTCGCCGCGGAGTAGTCAGCCGGACGCCTACGCGTCCGGCTCTTTCTTGGGGGGCTCCTCCGGCTTCTCGGCGGCCGCGTCGAGGTCCACCATCTCGACGCCGCTGGCGTAGGACGTCACCGGAGCGTCGGCGAGATTGGTGATCTTACGAACGCTCGCGGCCACGCGCATGGCCGCGCCGTGGATGTTGTTGGCAGACAGCTTCTGCTCCTCCGTCAGGTCAGGCTCGCTCTCCGCCAAAATCTGGGCCTCCGTCACGATCGCGGTGAGCGCGTTGTTGATCTCGTGCCGCACCGTGACGGCGAACTGCCCGATAGCGGCCATTCGCTCGTTCTTCAGGGTGCGCTGGTAGAACCCGTGCAGCAGCTCGGACAGCCAGCCGACGCTGATGGCCAGTGTCCCGTATGCGATGTAGATCGGTACCGTAATGCGCCAGTCGTCCGGCGTGAAGTTCACCGCGACGACCAGCTGCACGGTCACGAATAGGGCGGTGCCCAGGAGGAGTGCTGCGAAGGCCCCCTTGAGGCCGTAGTGGAGCGAGAGGAAGAACGCTGGCGCGAGAGTAACGAGCCATACCAGCTCGTCGGTGAGTCCCGGGTCGTCCGGCAGGACTATCTGAACGACCACCGGCATCAGGTATGCGGCTGCGGAGTAGAACAGGAACCGCGTCGAGAGCGGGGGTCGGTGCGCCATCGGCTGCAGGCCGGTGGCATGGAGGAACCGGCGGCGAACAGACATCAGCGTACCCCTGAGAGAGTGAGGGTCCGGCTGCTCCGAAGATGGAACGGACGGGCCGAATCTGAAAGACGGCGCGTCACAATGGCTCTTTCAGGGCGCGAGCCTGCTCCAGGCTCAGGTCCCGGACGATCGGCGGGGGCCAGGCAGACTGCGAGACCTGGAGGTCTATCAGGGAGCGCTCGTTGTGGATGCGCTCGCTGGTGGAGGTGTCGATGATCCCCGATCGGACGGCGGACGCCAGCTCGTCTTCATCGAGCCAGCGGGCCTCGCCACCCGCCGGCTGCCACAGGTCCAGGAAGAGGTCTCGGCCCACCCAGCGATCCGCGTTGATCTCCACTGGCATACAGAGATTGGTGTAGTAGCCCGTGAGAGTTCCGTCACGTGAGTGGAACCGCGCGATGTCATGCCACTTTTCCGGGAAGACATACCATACGGCCGGCGCGCCGTGCTCCAGCATGGTGGAGCCGGCCTCGGCGAGGTCGGGGCCGGTGTACTCCTGGAGCAGCACCTTCGCGTCGGGCCGGTCCAGCACCAGCCACTCCTCGTACGTCTGGACCAGCTTCCCGGGCCGGTGGTACTCGTATTGGATCAGCCTGGTCATCCGCCCTACCCCCGGTGTGATCGGTGCGCCACGGGCCCTGTTCGGCGGCTGCCGCACAAGGTAGCGAATCACCTATATTTCGACAGCTATGAGGAGCGTTCTCATCGCGCAGCCGCGTGGAGTTCGTGTTCTACGCGGTGCGCCAACACTGACCGCGACGTCCCCGTGAGCAACAGGCTGAGCCTCACGACCACCGTGCTGCTAGCGTTGGGTGCGGCCGGCACCGTCGTGCTCACGGCCTACCTGACGCGGGCCATGGTGGTCAACCTGCCGCAGGCAAGCGTGCTCGACATCTTGCTTGGCCTGGTGCCGATGACGCTCGCCGGCCTCGTCCCCTACGTCCTGATGGCCGCGACCAGTCGCCGACTGGGGAACGCCACGCTCTCGGACACCGTGATCCTCATCGGCACCATTGGGATCGTCGCGTTCGCGAGCTGGGCGTACGTGCCGATGTACAGCGGCCCTCCCGGGCACGGCGGCTACAGCTTCTATCTCGTTCCGGTCTTCCAGTGCGTGGCGGTGGCCGTCATTGCGCTGATTGCCTGGGCGGCCCGGCAGATCGAGGGCGTTCCCTAGACTCATCGTATGCTTGCGGCGTCAGGTCCTGCGGTTAGGTTCACTCGTCCCGCAGAACTGGAGGCGTGCAATGCGTCGCATCGTTCTTGCCGTAGCCCTCCTTTTCCTCGTCGCGCCCGCGGCACACTCGCAGGTCCTAGTGGTCTCCCAGAACAAGTGCAAGATGGAGAAGCAGGGGGAGCTCCGCGCCTTCTCCGACTCGGCCTGGATTCCCATCGCCCAGGAGCTGGTGAACGAGGGCAAGCTGATCGCCGCCGGCTCGGCGTTCCACTGGTGGGGAGATGAGTGGAACGTGCTGTACTGGTACACCGCGCCCGACATCCCGGCATTCCTCGAAGCGTTCGGCGACATGATCCAGCGGTCCACCGAGCGCTATCCCGACTGGATGGGGGAGTGGCAGCAGTCGTGCTGGGAGCACAAGGACAGCATGTACAGCGCGGGAGCTATGACCCAGCCTGCGCCCGAAGGAGGGATGTAACACCGCAACGCGGTAACGCCCGGAAACAAAACGCCCGGCTCGACAAGCCGGGCGCTTTGCTGTGGAGCTTACTCTTCGTGCTTGGCCGCTTCTCTCTCTACGGCCGCCGGTTCCTCTGGAGAGCCCGGCGGCAGCGCCGCCGCGGCCTTCTCCTCCGCCGCCGTCTTGTCCGCCAGCGCGCGCTTGCGCGCCTTACGCTCGCTCCAGTACCGGCCCTTGTAGTAGAACGACACCACGCCGCCCACGACCAGCCCTGTCAGGAAGGAGCCGAGTACCAGCAGGGAAGCGCTGGCTTGGATCTGCCAGAACACCACATCGATCCGCACCGCGTGCAGGTTCTGCACCGCGAACAGCAGGACCAGTGCGGTCATTACCGCCACCAGCACCAACCGAATCCGGTCCCACAGCTCGATGATCTGTTGTTTCAGTCCCATGTGGATCGCCTCAGTCTTGCCTAGGCATCGTCGTCGCCGTCCTCGTACCGCCCGCCCAGTTGCCGCGCCAGGAACCGTTCGGCCGCTGCATAGAACTTGAGCCGATTCTCCGGTTTGGCAAACCCGTGCCCTTCGTCCTCGAACAGCATGTACTCGTGCTCGATGCCCTTCTCGCGCATCACCGCCACGATCTGCTCCGATTCGGACTGCTTCACGCGGGGGTCGTTGGCGCCCTGCGCGATGAGCATTGGGATCTTGATGTCGTCCACCCGGTACAGCGGCGAGCGAGACTTGAGGAAATCCCCGTCTCGCTCCGGCTCGCCCACCCGCTCGTGCAGCATCTCGAGGTACGTGGACCAGTAGGGTGGAATGGTCTCGATGAACGTGATCAGATTGCTCGGGCCGACGATGTCCACCGCGCAGCAGAAGATGTCGGGTGTGAAGGTGGCCCCGACCAACGCGGCATAACCCCCGTACGACCCACCGTAGATGGCGATCCGCTCGGGGTCGGCATAGCCCTCCTTGATGGCGAACCGGATGGCATCCACCAGATCGTCGTGCATCTTGCCGCCCCACTCCCGGTTTCCCGCATTGAGGAACTGCTTCCCGTAGCCGGTGGAACCACGAAAGTTGACCTGGAGGCAGGCGTAGCCGCGGTTGGCGAACCACTGTGACTCCGGGTCATATCCCCACTCGTCGCGATGCCATGGACCGCCGTGGACGTTGAGCACCATTGGGATCGCACCGCGCGCGCCGGCCGGCAGCGTGAGGTAGCCGTGAACGGTGAGGGCGTCGCGCGCCTCGAACGAGAACGGCTCCATGTGGGCCAGCGTGTATTGGGCGAGCACCGGGCGGCTGTAGAACAGGAACTCGGCCTGCTTTTCCTTGCGGTCGTACGTGTAGTACGAGACCGGATGGTTGTCCTCCGTGTACGCCACCACCCACACGTCGTCGCCATGTGTGCGGCTCACCAGCTCGAAGTCACCCGGGTTGAGCTTCGCGATCTCCTTGAGGTCCGCCTCCACCGCGGGATCCAGCGCAGTCCAGTCCTTGCGCGCCTTGGTGAAGGCCACCATCTGGACCTCCTTCGTATCGGGGTGCACGACGGCCCCGCTCACGTCGTACTCGGGGTCCTCGGCGAGCACGTCGATCTTGCCGGTGGTGATCCCCATGCGCACGAGCCGGGCCGTGTTGGAGCCCCGCGAGTCCACCAGGTAGAGCGAATCACCGTCGGCCGTGAAGCCGTACGGCGCGCTCGTGAGCGAGTCCTCGGGACTCCAGGTGAGGAGCCTGCGCCACTCACCTTCCGGGTCATCGCGCACCAGCAGCTCCGTCCCTCCGTCCGTCGTCGCTGCGAGGGCGGCTCGCACCCTGTGGTCCGCGTCGGCGACCCATCCCATGACGTTGCCCGGGTTCTTCACCACCATCTCGAGGCGCCCGCTGGTGAGATCCAGACGGTAGACATCGTGCAGCCGCTCATCCTCTTTGTTCATCGCGAGCAGGAGCTCATCGGGACGGCGCTTGTCGTGCGCGGCGATCTGAACCTGCACCTTCTCGAAGGGCGTGAGGTCCTCCACCGTTCCGGAGGGCAGGTGGACCCTGTGGAGGCGCCAGTTCTCATCACCTGCCACGTCCTGCAGGTACAGGAGATGATCACCATCGTGCGCCCAAAAGTAGATGCGCACGCCCCGGTCCCGATCGCGCGTGACGGGATGGTAATCATCTCCGCCGACCTCGCCGACCCACACGTTGAGCACGCCCTCATCGGGCGCGAGGTAGGCCATCGGGGGATCAGCGGTGGGAGGTTCCCCAGGTAGTCAGCGTTCGGCATTCACTCGGAGCGAGGCGGAGCCGCCTACCGTCAAGTCATGGCCGGGTAGAGGTTCGTCTCACCCTCGCTCTTCGCCACGATCACCGCTCCGACGCTATCGCTGAAGATGTTGATCGTGGTGCGGAACATGTCGATCGGGCGGTCCACTGCCAGCATGGTGCCGATGATGAGCCCCACCTGCGCATCGGTGAAGCCGATCGCCTGCGTGACGATGAAGATGACGACTACACCGGCCGCGGGGATCCCCGCCGCTCCTACGGCGGAAAGCAATGCGGTGAGCACGATCAGGAACTGCTGCGACAGATCGAGCTGCATTCCCAGGACCTGGCTGATGAAGATGACACCAGCACATTCGTAGAGCGCCGTGCCGTTCATGTTCACCGTCGCGCCCATGGGAAGGACAAAGCTCGAGATGGTGTTGGAGACGCCGGCCTTGTTCTCGACATCGCTCATCGTGACGGGCAGTGTCGCGTTCGAAGAGCAGGTCGAGAACGCCGTGACCATGGCAGAGCTCATAGCCCTGAAGTGGTATACCGGGTTGATGCCGGTCCCGAAGTAGAAGAGCAGAGGCAGAATGATGAGCAAGTGGATCAGGAACCCGGTGAGGATCGTCCCCATGTAGAGGCCGAGGGTGATGAACAGGCCGATGCCGGCCGATGCCACGGTCGCGACGATCAACCCGAAGACCCCGAACGGCGCGAAGCTGATGACGACCTGCGTGATCTTCATCATCGCTTCGAAGAAGGCCTCGAAGAATCCCTGCAGGGTCTCACGGCTTCTTGGGCTGATCCTGGTGATGGCGACCTGGGTGTGCTCAGGGTAGACGGGTCGAAATCCTCACCGACCGGGATGTTGGCACCCACGCCCGGCTTGAAGGCGTTGGTGACCATGATGCCGATCAGGATGGCGAGCAGGCTGGATACGAAGTAGTACGCAAACGTCTTGGCGCCGAGCCTACCGATCCGCTTTCCGTCACCGACGCTCGCCACTCCGCTGACGATCGAGCTGAAGATCAAGGGTACGATGACCATCCGCAGGAGGTGGATGAAGATCGTGCCCAGTGACGCGATGAGCCCGAACAGCCAGCCGGTGGGCTCTCCATCGTAGACGATCTGGAAGACGACGCCTACGATGACGCCCACGACCATCGCGATCAGGATCTGCCAGTGGAGTTGGAGCTTCATGTTCACACAGCCTCGTTGGCGCACGATGGGACATGAGAATCTACCCAGGCCGTGCCGCTTTCGGAGGGGCGGCTCGACCTCGGGGATTGGGCAGGCTCACTCAAGGCTGGGGCCGGCGGCGGAAGTAGACGGTATAGGCGAACACGTTGAGCGTGACGAGCAACAGGCCGAGACCGATCTGGATCGTCGGTGTGAGACCGGCGGGATAGACGATCGGCAGAATGTAGTGCTCGATGAAGCCGCCCTCGTAGCCGGCCTGCCCGGCCTGGCGCCGCAGCGAGACCTCCAAAGGGGTGAGCGGGCAGATCCACCCCATCAACTCGATGGCTGCTCCCCACACGGCGCACGGAACGTGTACCCACGCCAACCGGCGCCAGCGCCACGCCAGGAAGCCGCCGACGACCACGAACACCACGAACGCGAGGTGCAACAGCAGGACGGCGTCGGCGGCGAGGCGGTAGAGCATGAATGACCCGTGTCAGGAGCCGGCGGCCGGCGTCGCGGCCTCCCTCCCCTCCAGCCGATCCATCATGACGGTCGCCGTCAACGTACCCGTCACGTTCGTCGCGGTGCGCGCCATGTCGGGAATACGGTCCACGCCCAGGAGCACTGCCAGCCCATCCAGCGGAATGCCGATGGTGCCGAGGGCCGGCGCGAGGCTCAGCACGCTGCCGCCGGGAATGGCCGGGACCGTGAAGGAGACGATGAACGTCGCCAGCATCGCACCACCGATACCGGCCACGGGAAGGGACACGCCATAGAGCCACGCGAGGAACACAACCCCGGCGCCCTGGAACAGCGCGGCGCCGGCGCGCCCCATGCCGGCACCAAGCGAGATCACGAGCCCGGAGACCGTGGCCGAACAATGGAACTCCTCGTCGGCCGCCTCAAGCATGGCCGGGACCGTGGCAGGGGAGCTGACGGTGCTTGCCGCAACGATCTGGGGTGTCACGCAGCCCTTGAGGAACTTCCTGAGACCGTGGCAGGGGAGCTGACGGTGCTTGCCGCAACGATCTGGGGTGTCACGCAGCCCTTGAGGAACTTCCTGATCGACATCCGGGCCACGTACTTCACGACCGGAACGTAGACCGCCGCGATGAAGATGATCTCACCCACGAGCACGGCCACCACGAAGATCGCGAGGCTCTGTAGCATGGCCCAGCCGGCCTTGGCGGTCACCGGCGCGGCCAAGGCGAACACACCGATGGGCGCGATAAGCATGATCCAGTGGACCAACTTGATGAGTGCCGCCGAGAGAGCCCTGGCGAGGGAGAGTAGCGGCTCCTTCTGATCCGGAGGGAGCACGCTGGTCGCCGCCGCCAAGAAGATGGTGAACACGATGAATGGCAGCAGCGCACCATCG
>JBDGXT010000361.1:0-2011 GCA_039584455.1 Gemmatimonadota bacterium | reverse complement strand
GTCGCACGCGATGGTACCGAGCGACTACAATGACCGCTCGTTCTGGTTCAAGCTGGGGGCGCGGCTCTCCCGGCTGGCCGCGCCGATTCTGTAGCCCTACCCCACCTCCACCGGCTTGCTGGTGCGCGGCCCCCGCTTCACCTCGGGCTCCGGCGGCAACTCCAGGTTGGTGATCTCCTCAGTCACCTCATAGTCGTAGGCCGGGTAGTCGTACAGCGGCATCCTGGGCTCGGTCTGGCCGATCGAGTATCCGTACACGCTCTCGTACTCCGGCACCTTCTCGCCCATCGCATTGAGCTGCCCCAGGTACTCTCCAATCGACTTGGACTCGATCACGATCACCTTGCCCTGGCGGTCGATGATCGGGCTGTGCTGCCTGGTGCGGTCGTGATCGAACTCCAGCACGCGACGGCCGTAGCGCGTGATGCCGATGACCCGGAAGGTGAGGCTCTTTCCCACCGCAGGCAGGTTGAGCACGCTACGGTCGGTCGCCAGAAATGGCACCGAGCAGCGTCCCCTAAGGTCGCTCACGTCGTGCACCATGTACTCGGCCCGCTCCGGCAGCTGACAGATCGCCTCGTGGTAGCGTTCCGGGATGCGGCCGATGACCTTCTCCTCCATCTCCTCCTGCACCACGCGGGCCACCGGCGCGAAGTTGAACTGCGTCTCACGGTAGCCCTTGACCACGAAGGTGTAGTACGGCAGCACGCCAATCTCGTTCAAGACTTCCCGCAGCTTCGCCGTGTGGCCCCGCCGCGACGCCGCCGACGTGAACACGAATTGGTTGATGACGATCCAGCCGGCCGCGAGCGTTCGGGCCACTGCTTCGCGCGCCTCCGGCGTCACCTCCATGGGTGACTCGAAGTGTGCCTGGATCACGAACTGACGCACGCCGACCTTGGAGGCCTTCTCCTTGAAGCGCCGCAGGATCTCGGTCAGCTCGGGCGTGATGCGCTGCGGCAGATAGGCGTGCAGCCTGCTGCCCAAACGCACCCGCACCAGCTCCGCGTACTTCTCCCCGTTCTTGCGCCGAGCATTCGCGTCGCGCTTGGCCTTCGCCATCTCGTAGACGGCATCGAGGATGCGCTCCAGGTGCTTGTCGGTGCTCATCAGCGCATCCCCACCCGTGATCAGAATGTCCTTCAGCTGGGAGTCCCGCTCGAAGTACGTCATCAGCTCGTCGAGCTTCTTGGGCCAACTCGCCTTGGGCGCCAGCTCGTCGAGATCGAAGTCGAGCTGCCCGTGCTGGAACCCGTACATCCGCTGGCACGAAGCACACAGGCCGCCACACGCGCGGCCCGTGGTATCCGGAATCAGAATCGCGACGTCGGGGTAGCGCCGGTGCACGTTGTCGTACGGCGGGAGCAGCCACCCGGCCGCGTTCGGCTTCCCCGGCTCGACCTCGTCCTCCTTCTCCCACGCGCGAATGTGCCCGAACTCCTCCACGAGTTGGCTGCTGTACACCACGTAGTGCCGGATCGCCAGATCGGCACCGATGGCGAAGTAGGGCACCCGCACGTGCAGTAGCGAGAGGTAGTACGGGTTTATGAAGAAGGGGATGCCGGCGTCGCGCGCCTGGTACAGCACCTTCATCGTGTCGGGGTCGAGCGAGTTCCCGAGCATCTCGTTGAGCAGCTCGGGCGAGCGCACCGCGAAGCGCAGGTGGAACCGCGGGTCGTCCCACCACTCCAGCGCGCGGTGGAACTTGTCGTCGCGCGACATGCCGCCCTCGAACGCGAACTTCTGGCTGGTGATCTCGTCGGCGTCGATCCGGTCGATCAGGATGTGGAGGATGCGGTCCCGGTTCTCTTCCCTGAGCGCCACGATGCGCGGGTCGGAACCGGAGGGGTAGCGCTCCATCCACGCTTCGACTTCTTCCCGCGTTGGCTCGCGCAGCGTGCTGCGACCAGTGAACTGGCGGAAGAGGTAGAGCATGTCCTCGAAGAAATCGGGCTTCGCGCCACCGGTGCCCCGGTTCACGGCGAGCCACAGCTGGCGGATGGGGGTGCTC
>JBDGXT010000360.1:0-2394 GCA_039584455.1 Gemmatimonadota bacterium | reverse complement strand
AGTCTCACGTCACGCTGGGCGTGCTGACACCATCGAGCGAGATCCTCGAGCGGCAGGAGGTCAGGCGCGAGCGGGAGTACAGCGCGGCCGAAGCCTACCTGGTGACGTCGGCACTACGCGGTGCCGTGGAGCGCGGCACGGGACGCGGGCTGCGCCGCTTCGGGTTCCGCAGGGTCGTGGCCGCGAAATCGGGAACGACGAACGACTTTCGCGACGCCTGGTTCATCGGCTACACGCCGACACTGGTGGTGGGGGTCTGGGTGGGATTCGATGACGGGAGGAGCATCGGGCTCCCCGGCTCGCGGGCAGCGCTGCCGATCTTCGCCCGGTTCCTGCGTGGCGCCGTGGAGCCGTACGAGCGAGTCGAGTTCGAGCGCCGCGGCGAGCCGGAGGTGTTCCTCAGGGGCACCGCCCCGCAGGAGACCTGCTCGCCGTACCGCTTCTCAGCCCGGCGGGACCTCGCACAGCTGCTGCGGAATCTGCGGCGCTCGAATCGGAGGGGAAACTAGGACGGCGCCAACGGCCCGAGTTGCTGGAGCTCAGGGGGACTGGGGCGTCGGTCCGGTGTAGCAGGGAAGAGAGTGCGGTGTGCCGGGCCGAGCCATAAGGAAGCCTGTTGAGGAAGAAGCTCGCTCGCTCCCTCTCAGCGAACGCCTTGTCAAGCGGCAAGGCGCCCAGCACACCGCACAATCGAAAGGCCGCAATTGGTGCGCCCCAACATCGCCCAGGGGCGTGATTTCATCGTGTCCAGATCGTTACCGATTCGTGAGCACCGCTACTCCAATGGCCGGTGTTCATGACCCGTGTGTGGCGGCGGCTCGGCCGACTGCGGGTGCTTGCGCAGCCGCTCGGCCAAGACCAGGACCTCCGGGCTCGGCTCCGCTTCGAGCTCGTCCCGCAGAAACGCCGCATGCCGCTCGGCGTGCCGGATGGCGCCCGCCCTATCCCCAACGCGCTCCAATGCCTCCATGAGGCACACGGCAATGCGCGCGTTGTAGGGATCGTGCTCAGCGAGTCGACGCCACCACTCCACTGCGCGCCACAACTCCCCACTTCCCGCGGCGCGCTCCGCAAGCGTCTCGACCGCGCCCGCATACCGGCGGGCGAAGCGGTCGCGCTCGGCCTCGAGCCAGTGCTCGAACTGCGGCGCACCTCGCAGATAGAAGCCGTTGAGGAAGGGCCCAGCGTACACCGCTACCGCCGTCTCGAGCGCGTTGTCCACCAGTGCCCGCTCGAACTCGTATACATCACACCCGCAGCGCCCCGAGCAAAGGCTGACGTCCTCATCACCTCTGGTGAGGAGGCACTCTTTGCCGAGCGCCTCGCGCAGGGCGTGGAGCGCCTGGCGCAGCGCGCACCGCGCGTGGGACTCGTCCTGTTGAGGCCAGAGCAATCCGATCAGTACGTCCCGGCGATGGAATCCCCGAGGCGTGGCGACGGCCAGGTACGCCAGCAGCGCCAGCCGTTTGGGCTGCACGGCAACGGGGGCGTACCGCGCGCCTTCCGCCCGCTGCAGGTCCAAGGCCCCGAGCGTACGGAACAGCGCGGACGGACGTTGCGGCCGCAGCTCACTTGCAGACTTCACCACGCGCCAACCCCGCGCGACCGCCCACCACCGGCCTTGACCGGCCTGTCAAGGACGGATTCAGCCGCTAGACCCTGCACCGGGGCGCCGGCACCAAGGACCAGATGCCGATCGCCGGCGCGTGGCCGATCTCCACGGCCCACCCGGCACTCCCTTCGAGGGGAAAGAACGCTTCGGAGGTGTACCGCCGCTGGTCGATGTCGAAGATCAGTCGCATGTGGCCCGTTTCCCCGGGGATGGGAATACACACGGTCTCCCCCACCTCCACGCGCGCGAGCCGCCCGTATTGGGTCCGCACAGTAATGGGGGACGCGCTCCTGTTCTCGACCCGGACCACGGCGGTCGCACGGCCTTTCTGCGAGTGGTACTCGAGCGGGCTGGCGAGACGTGGCTGTACGCATCCAGTCGTGGCGGCGACCACTGCGAGGAGCACCGCAGGGCCGCACACTCCTCTCCCCGGTATCTGGCGCTGCATGGCGGGGTGCATGACGGCCTCCCACGGCGGCACGAGGTGCCGTGCCGGTCATGTGACCTGTGCGGTGCGTCGCCGTGGGCTTCGGGCGCGAAAACCTGCAAGGCGGCGTGACCGTCGAGGCCAACGTGAATGCGGTCTCGTTGCCATACCGCCGACGTTCCGGAGGGAACGTCCGCCGAGAAGCCACCCTCAACAGCGCTTCCAGTGCGGGCCATGATAGTCCTCAGGCGTCTGCCGATTATCTGCGGAGTATCGTCTGGTTGTCGGTTGGATCTCGGCGCGGTATCCGCATGCCGACGTGCGGGTCTCACGCTGCACAGAACGCGCAGCTCAC
>JBDGXT010000359.1:0-2026 GCA_039584455.1 Gemmatimonadota bacterium | reverse complement strand
TCTACCCGGTCGGAGAGTGGCTGGCGTCGTGGGAGGGCAGGTCCCTCATCAACTACGGCGCCACCGTGAGTCGCCCGGGTGCGCGTGCGAAGCTCCTGACCGGCATCGACGTGGGCCATTCGTTGACGCTCCCGCCGGGCAGCGACATCGCCGAGATCTGGAGCGGCGAGCACATGTACGAGCCCATCTCGGTTGACCAGATCAACGGGATCGGAGCTCTCATCAGGCGCGGGCTGGATGAGGGCGGGCTCGGCATAGGCTTCGGGATCACCTACACGCCCGGCGCGTCGCGCACCGAAATCCTGCGGCTGTTTGAACTGGCGGCGGCACGCGGCGTTCCCGCCTACGTGCATCTCCGCGGCGCGGACTCGGGTGGCACGCTGGGCGCGTTTCAAGAGGTGATCGCCAACGCGGCCGCCACCGGCGCGTCGGTCCACATCGTGCACATGAACTCGAGCGCCGACGAGATGGCCCGGACGACCTTGGCGATGATCCGCGGGGCGCAGCAGCGGGGCCTCGACGTCACGACCGAGGCGTACCCTTACACCGCGGGCTCGACCCGGATCGAGTCCGCGCTCTTCGATTCCTGGATGAGTCTCGACGACACGGCGTACGCGCGGCTCCAGCGTGCGGGCACCACGGAGCGGCTGACGAGAAGTAGGTTCGAAGAATATCGCGCGCAGGGCGGCTGGGTGGTCATCCATGGACGCAACGAACAGACGAACGAGTGGATTACAGCGCAGCCGGACGTCATCGTGGCGAGCGACGGGATCCCGTATCTCTACGTCGCAGCGCATCCGCGTGGCGCCGGGACGTTCGCGCGTGTGCTCGGCTACTACGTGCGCGAGCGCGGCGCACTGTCACTCATGGATGCGCTCGCCAAGATGACTATCCTTCCGGCGCGACGCCTGGAGAGTGCGGCGCCAGCCATGCGGCGGAAGGGCCGCGTGCAGGTAGGTGCCGACGCCGACCTCACACTGTTCGATCCTGAGACCGTCATCGATCGGTCCAGCTACGGCCGGCCCGATGCATCCTCTGAGGGAATCCGCGCTCTGCTCGTCGGTGGGACCTCTGTGGTGCGCGACGGGCAGCTGGTCGGGGGGGTGTATCCCGGCAGGACCATTCGTGGGATCGGTGCGGGTGGACTTGAAGACACGGAAAGGGGTGGGTAGCGATGACTCGCGCACCCGACCCTCGCGCAGCTCTAGCCGACCGCTACACGATCGAGCGCGAGCTCGGCGCCGGCGGTATGGCCACCGTCTACCTTGCGCACGATGTCAAGCACGATCGCAAGGTGGCGGTCAAGGTGCTGCACCCCGAACTGGCGGCCGTGCTCGGAGCCGAACGCTTCCTCAACGAGATCAAGGTCACCGCTAACCTGCAACACCCTCACATCCTGCCGCTCCACGACTCGGGCGAGGCAGGTGGTTTCCTCTTCTACGTGATGCCATACGTCGAGGGCGAGTCGCTCCGCGATAGACTCGCGATCGAGCGGCAACTGCCCGTGGACGAGGCCGTCGAAATCGGAACGCAAGTGGCGGCGGCTTTGGAGCACGCGCACCGCCGGGACGTGATACACCGCGACATCAAACCGGGCAACATTCTCATTCAGGAGGGCCAGGCAGTCGTGGCGGATTTCGGGATCGCGCTGGCGGTCACCGCGGCCGGGGGCAATCGTGTCACCGAGACCGGCCTTTCCTTGGGCACACCAGAATACATGAGTCCGGAGCAGGCGACGGCGGATCGACAGGTCGACGCGCGCAGTGACGTCTATTCGCTGGGCGCCGTGGTCTACGAGATGCTCGTCGGCGAACCGCCGCACACGGGACCCACGGTACAAGCGGTGTTGACGAAGGTCGTGACCGAGGACGCGGTGCCCGTTGCAACTCGAAGGCCAATGGTGCCGACCAACGTCGATGCCGCGCTCACGCAGGCGTTGGCCAAGTTGCCGCCGGATCGGTTCGCGAGTGCGGCACAGTTCGCGGAGGCCCTCGCCAACCCGGCGTTCACGCTGCCGGAAGGTGCG
>JBDGXT010000358.1:0-2028 GCA_039584455.1 Gemmatimonadota bacterium | reverse complement strand
AGGCGCTTGATGAGGAAGACGACGATCTTCCGTTCTAGCGGAGGGACCATCCTCGTAGCCGCCCTGATGCTGTGGGGCGGGACGCTGCAGGGGCAGGACACCTTGCAGGTCGAGATCGAGCAGGACACGACCCTCCAGGAGCAGGCCCAGCTTCCCGACGTGCACATCGTCGTGGAGGGGGAGACCCTCTGGGACCTGTCAGACCACTACTTTGGTGATCCCCTTCTCTGGCCGGAGATCTACCGACTGAACACGCTCGTGGTAGAGGATCCGCACTGGATCTTCCCCGGCGAGGAGCTCCGCCTGGGTCCACTGGACCGGAGCGCCGTGGTCGTGGGCGTGCCGGTCGTAGGGGACTCCGGGGCACCGGAGACGGCTGGCCAGGTGGTGTTGCAGCCCGGCCAGCCGGGTTACGAGCCGCCGCCGGAGGGGGTGCCCATCCCCGATGCGCTCCCGCCACCGGGGGCGCCGCCACCGCCGCCACCCAGCGAAACGGCGCCGACGGTGTTCGCCAGAGAGGCGGAGACCGGAGGGATGGGACTCAGGAGCCTTCGTTCGCCCGGCTTCTGGTTCCGGCCGATTCGCCGCGGTGAGTTCTATGCGGCCGGCTTCCTGACGGAGAATCAAGATCTCCCGTGGGGGAAGGTGCTAGGGGCGGTGGGTAAGGAGACGCTGCGGAATCTCCAGTCCAGCTCCTCCGCGCTCCTCTTCTCGGAGATCGAGATCGAGGCACCGGATGGCGCGACGTATCAGGTGGGTGACTCCCTGCTCGTCGCGGTGCTGACCCGTAACGTCAGCGGATTCGGCAAGATCGTGAAGCCGTCGGGCGTGGCGGTCGTGACGGAGCTGACCGACGACGGCGCCCTCGCGCAGGTCGTTCTCCAGTTCGGGCACATCGCGGACGGGCAGTTGGCGATGCCCCTGGAGCCGTTCGTGGATCCCGGAACCGTGGTGCCGGTGCCGGTGGAGAACGGGATGGACGGGCAGGTCCTCGCCAAGCGCGATGTCGGCCCCCTCCCACAGCAACAGGACATCATGTTCATCGACCGCGGCCGCAACGACGGCGTGGCCCTGGGCGATGTGTTCGCGGTGATTCGCACGCGTGCCGGCGGTGCTGCCCCCGATACGATCGGGATCCTGCAGATCGTGCACCGGCGCGACCAGTCCTCGTCCGGCATCCTGATGTTCATTGGCGACATCGGCATCGGCCAGGACTCGCCGGTGCAACTCTTCATGAAGATGCCTTAGCGACCGGCGCGGATCGCTGTATTCGCACCTACGCCATGAGTCTGCAACGGCCGCAATTCGCGGCCGTTGCGTTATACTTGGCTCCGACAGCGCAGAGCGAGGCGGCGGCATGCCCGGTGCCGCGTCCTGCCGGAGAGTGACTCTCACGGGAGACCGCAGCCGACCATGAGCGAGAAGGTGCTGGTGACGGGTGGGGCGGGTTTCATCGGTTCGCACGTGGCCGAGCGCTACCTGGCCGAGGGGTTCGAGATCACGGTGCTGGATGATCTCTCCAGTGGCCGCCGCGAGAACGTGCCGCCAGGCGCCACGTTCGTGCAGGCCGACGTAGGCTCGGCCGAGGCGCGGGAGCTCGCAGGGCAGGGCTTCACCATTCTCAATCACCATGCGGCCCAGATGGACGTGCGAGTGTCGGTCCAGGATCCGGCGCTCGACGCCCGCACGAACCTGCTCGGACTCCTCAACCTGCTGGAGGGCGGCCGTGCCGGCGCGCTGCGTCGCGTGGTCTTTGCCTCCTCGGGCGGGGTGGTGTACGGGGAGAGCGACGCTCTGCCGCATCCCGAGACGGCACCCAAGCTGCCGGTCTCACCGTACGGCGTGAGCAAGCTGTCCTCCGAGTTCTACCTCGCGGCCTACGGGCAGCTGCACGGGCTCGAGGCGGTCTCGCTGCGCTACGCCAACGTGTTCGGCCCGCGCCAGAACCCGCATGGAGAAGCCGGGGTCGTGGCTATCTTTGGGAGTCGGATGCTGCGTGGCCAGGCGTTGACCATCTACGGTGACGGC
>JBDGXT010000080.1:0-7604 GCA_039584455.1 Gemmatimonadota bacterium | reverse complement strand
CAGGCCATGGCCAGCCCCACGCTGGGGTACCTCGATCCGGACTTCACGGCAGTCATGGACGACACGATGGCGCTGCTGCGGCAGCTCTTCCAGACGAAGAACGAGGTGGCCATCACGCTCCCGGGCACGGGCATGGCAGGGATGGAGGCGGCCATCTGCAACGTCGTCGAGCCGGGCGACGAGGTGATCGTGGGGATCCACGGGTTCTTCGGCCAGCGGATGGCGGAGATCGTCGAGCGCCACGGTGGCACGGCAATCCGCGTTGAGGTCGAGTTCGGCCAGGTGGTGGAGGCCGAGCAGATCGAATCTGCCCTGAGTGCTCACCCCGATGCCAAGATGGTCGGGGTGGTGCACGGCGAGACCTCCTCGGGCGTTGGCCAGCCGCTGCAAGAGATCGGCAAGCTGGTTCGCCAGCAGGGCAAGCTCTTTCTCGTGGACACGGTCTGCTCCCTGGGCGGGGCCGACATCCCGGTCGACGCGTACCTCATCGACATCTGCTACAGCGGCGGGCAGAAGTGCATCGGCGGGCCCGCCGGTATCTCCTGCATCACCCTCAATGACCGAGCGATGCAAGTGGTCGAGTCGCGCACCCGACCGGTCGACACCTGGTACCTGGATCTGTTGCTGATCTGCAAGTACTGGTTCGCCGATCGTGTCTACCACCACACCGCCCCCGGCCCGCTCGTGTTCGCGCTGCGCGAGGCCCTGCGACTGATCCAGGAGGAGGGGCTGCCGGTGCGGGTGGCCCGGCACCAGAAGTGCGGTGACCTGCTGAAGGCCGGGCTCACGGATCTCGGGATGGAGCTGTTCGGCGATCCGGCGAACCGGTTGTCCATGCTCACGTGTGTGATGATTCCGGACGGCGCCGATGACGCAGCCGTCCGGCAGGGTTTGCTGCGGGACTACGGGATCGAGATCGTGGGCGGCTTCGGGCCGCTCAAGGGCAAGGCGTGGCGGATTGGCCTGATGGGGTACTCCTGCAGCGAGCGCAACGTTCACTACCTGATCGCCGCGCTGCGCGAGATTCTCGGAGGGTAGCAAACGGGGGCCTCGCGTTTCGCCGCGGGCACCCGTAGTATTGCGGAAGGTCGATTGGATCGATCCCGTTTACTCAGAGGGGGCGCGCCGTGCTATGGTCTGACACCGCCACCGCTATCAGCTCGTTGAGGGGCAGGCCCCTCTACGAGCACATCGATGCCTACGGCCTCACGCATGCGGGGAAAGTGCGGAAGAACAACCAGGATCACTTCATGATCTGCTCGCTGCGGCGGCACATGCAGATCCACCGCACGAGTCTCCCCCAGACTGGAGAGTTGTCGCTGGTCGATGAGCCGCTCGCGTACCTCGCCATGGTCGCCGACGGAGTGGGGAGCGGGCAGGCGGGTGAAGAAGCGAGTCGCTTCGCCATCGAGGCGGTGACCCAGTACGTGGGCCAGAGCATGCGCGCCTACTACATGGCCGACCCGGCCGACGAGCAGACGTTCCTGGATACGCTCAACGAAGCGGCCATGCAGTGCCACGCGAGCATCGTGAAGAAGGCCGAGGAGGACAGCGGCCGGCGCGGCATGGCGACGACGCTGACGGTCTGGCTCGGCGTGTGGCCCCGCGCCTATCTGCTGCAGGTGGGAGACAGCCGGTTCTATCTCTTCCGCGATGACAAGCTGACCCAGATCACGCGCGACCAGACCATGGCGCAGGATCTCATGGATCAGGGTGTGCTCACCCGTACCGATGCGGACAACAGTCGCTGGGCGCACGTGCTGTCGAGCGCCATCGGCGGCACCCAGAGCGCGCCGGTCGTCATGCGGCTCGACCAGGCATGGCACAACGTGGGGCTCCTCTGCAGCGACGGGCTCACGAAGCACGTGCCGGACGAGCGCATCGCCGAGCGGCTCGGCTCGATGAAGTCGGCAAGGCAGGTGTGCAAGGATCTCCTGCACGACGCGCTCGACGCCGGAGGTAGCGACAACATCACGATCGTAGTTGGGCGGGTCGTGCGAAAGGACGAGAAGGCCTAGAGCCGCCCCCAGGTCTTCCACATCAACGTGGCCCGCAGCTGCGCCACGAACTCGGTCTCGTTCACGACGAGCTGGTGGCCGGCGTTCCACACGAAGTTCTCTCCTACGTCCCACTCGATCCACGCCAGCGGCACGCGCCACTGACCGCCCAGCGCCAGGCGCAGCGTGGTCTCGATCTGGCCCAGTGTCCCATGGAGAGGTAGTGCGAGGACACCGTGCTCGGTGAGAGCGTCTGTGCGTGTGCTACGTCGCTCAGGCACAACGCTCCTAAGTAACTCGGGGCAACGTGCGGAGGCGGGACCGCCTACTCCGGCGGCGATCGCTGCCGGTACACCTCGAGCCGCAGACGGATGTTGTTGGCGAGCTCCGTCGCCCCCGCCTGTTCGGCCAGTTGCACGGCGCGCTGTGCGGTCTCGACGGCACGTCCGTACTGCCCCGCGGCCGCGTACGCGATCGCGAGCGCGTCAAGCACCATGGGGTGGCCGTAGTCCGTGAGCTGGGCCGCGGTTACCCCCGCCTGGACGGCAGTCTCTGGGTCGCGCACGGCCGGGTCCTCGTGCGTGGCGAGGAGTTGTGCCAGCGAGACGTACGGCATGACCCAATCGGGCTGGGCACGGGCCGCCAGCTGGAAGTGCTCGATGGCGCGGCGTGGCTGGCCCGTCATCGCAAGGGCCGTCCCGAGATTGTGATGGGCGTCGGCGTAGCCGGGCGTGATCTCGACGGCTGCCTCGAAGTGGGTGATGGCCTCGGCGAGATCGCCGCGCGCCGCGAGGGCACTACCGAGGTTGTAGTGGGCGCGAGCGAATGAGGGACGGAGGGCAATCGCCTCACGGTAGTGGGGCACGGCCTCCCGGCCCCGGCCGAGTTCGTCCAGGGCCGTGCCCAGGTTGTAGTGCGCGACCGGCTCTGCGGGCTCCAACGCCAGCGACCGCTCGTAGGCTGCGACGGCCTCGCCCAAGCGCCGCGTTGCCCGCAGCGCCTCCGCCAGGTTGAAGTAGGCCTCTGCGAAGTCGGGATCGAGCCTCAGGGTCTCCTCGTAGTGTGGGATCGCCTCGGCGGGCTTCCCTTGCGCGGCCAGCGTGATCCCCAGGTTGTTGTGCGTGGCCGCGTCCTGTGGGTTGAGGGCCAGCGCCTTCTCGAACTCGGCAATCGCCTCGTCGAACCTACCTTCTCTCCGGAACCTGGTGCCGGCGTTGTAGTGCAGGCGCGCCGTCCGCGCATCCTCCATCGGCTTCGACACGAGGGCGAAGTCGCGCTGCAACAGGTCGCCCTCGTCCGCATCGCGCGGCAGCGTCTGAATGATCAGGTCCGCCATCTCGTCCACGGAGCGCGGGCCCCACATGACGCGCTCCGGAGGGGAATTGGGGTTGTGCGGGTTCCGCGCCGAGTTGTCGTAGGTGAATCGCATTCGGATGACGCTTCCCGCGGGAAGGTCGATCGGCGTAGCGTAGTGGTACTCGTCCTGCCAGTTGAAGTCCCACTGCGGAATGCGGATGAGCCACCGGGTGCTGCCGTCCGGCAGAGTCGCGGTGCCCTCCATGGTCTTGCCCAGGTAATGCGCGTGGGGATAGACGCCCAGCACCCGCACGTCCACTGGCAACTGATAGCTGTCCTCCACGACGTACGCGGTGTCGCCGGCTGGGATGTCCATGGACTCCGATCCCAGCTTGATCAGCACCGGGGTGCGCGACGGCGGTTCGTCCGCGAGGTAGAGGCCGACCCGCGCGCGCACGGTCGCCGCTTGTCCCAGGGGGCGGAGGTGGATCTGCACGATGAGATCGGTGCCGGGGTCGAGCCGCCAGGCCATACCTTCGCGCCCCGCGAAGGGGAACTTCCCGGGCGTCCAGCCGATGAAGTAGCCCTCGGGACTCGCCGCACCGCTCATGTTGTACATCCCGTCGAATCCGGGTTCTGGATCCAGCGCGTCCATCTCGCGCGAAGACGGGGTGAAGTCGACCATGATGGTGGCATGGTGCACGACACCGGTGCGCCCGGGCCGGAACTCGAGGGCCCGGATGTACTGTGTCTCCGTGATCGGCACGGGGACGACCAGGTTGCGATACACGTCGTACCCGTCGGCCGCAACGGTGTAGGCGGGCGCCTCGAGGACCAGGTCGGGCTCTCCCAGCTGCCACTCGTCGCTCACATCGGGCGCGTCGGGCAAGTCCCGCCGCCGTCCGCGGGGCGCTCCCGCCTGGACCCATTGCTGGAGGACCTGGATTTCGCTGTCGCTGAGCCGTCGGGTTCCGAGGAAGTCACCCTTGCCGTACTCCGGGAGCCAGGGCGGCATGATACGCTGCTCCGCGTAGGTCGCAATGAGCGGTGCGCGCTGCTTCACCGCGTCGTACGCAAGGACGCTGAACGGGCCGGGACCGTTCGCGTTGTGGCAGGCGGAGCAGTTCTCGTACAGGATCGGAGCGACGTCCCGGGCAAACGTCACACCAGCGGACTGGTCGTCGCGACGCGAGTCCGACCCGCAGGCAGCCAGGGCCAATGCGGCAGCGAGCACGCCGTGGGTTCGGCGGGCGCGAAGACGCTGCTGGAGCGATTGCACTGTCACGCAAACGGGTGCATGAGTAGCTTCAGGCCATGAACGACGCCGACAACTTGGGCCCGGACCGCAAGGAACGAAAGAGCGAGCCGCTGCTCGACCAGACGGGGCAGGCCATCCTCGAGGGGCGTGACGCGGCCACGTTTCTGTGGCAGGCGCCGGACGACGCCCCCACACGACAGCGCATCATCGAGATCCTCGAACAGGTCAAGCGGGACTCGGCCGCCAAGGGTCGCCGCGAGATGCCCAAGATCTGCAACGAGATGCTCACCGCCGCACGCGCCGAGCCCAGCCCGCAATCCGTGGATATCCTGCAGAACGGCTTCGACCGCCTGTACAAGCTCTGGGGCGCCGCCAAGTCCGGGTTGCTCTGAGTCTGTTCCCTCTCTAACCAGCCGCGCCTGACGCAGCCTTGATGAGGCTACGGCGTCTTGAGCACGCCGATTCGAGGCGTTCGTTCATCCCGGTGGGACAAAGTATCCAAGCCCGAGTATAGTCGTCGGGCTTTGCTCTTGCCACACCGTCATTCAGCAGCACTATTGTGGGAATTCTCCATCTGGAACCCTCTGTTCCGGCCAATTGCGCGGAGGTATCGCGATGATCCGCCTCACTCGGTTAGTCCGCATCTGGGGGAGGGGGGGGCTGGGGGGATTCGTGCTCGGCGCCGCCATGCTCATGGGAGCAGCCGGATCCGCCGCTCAAGAGGTGTCGCTCGAGGGAGTTGAGAGCGTGCGACGCGCGACGGTACTGATTCAGGTGGGTGGCGAGCACGAGAGCTCGGGAAGTGGCTTCATCCTCACCGGTGACGGGATCATCGCGACGGCCGCGCATGTGCTCGCCGGGGCGAGCGAGGCGACGATCAAGCTGGCGAGTGGCGAGGAGTACCCGGTGCTTGGCCTGGTGGCCGTGGACGAGAAGCGTGACATGGCGCTCCTGCGGATTGCGGGTTTCGGCTTGCCTACCGTGAGCCTCGGGAACTCGGACAGTGTGGAGGTGGGGCAGCGCCTCGTGGCCATCGGGGCCCCGCTCGGGTTAGAGTCCACGGTTTCCGACGGGCTGCTGAGCGGGATTCGCCTCTCTGACGGCATCAAGGTGTTCCAGATCTCGGTGCCGGTCTCGCCCGGCAGCAGCGGCGGGCCCATCGCGACGGAGCAGGGCGACGTCGTGGGCTTCGTCGTTTCCGGCATCATCGACGAGTCGGCCCAGAATCTCAACTTCGCGCTCCCCATCAACTACCTGCGGGGGTACGTGGGCATCGCCAGCGCGCAGGCGCCGACACCGATGGCGGATTGGGAATGGGAGGGCCTCGTGGTGAGGACGGCGGCCGCGTCTTCCGATATGTCGCACTCCGTGCTTAACGACTCCCTGGAGCTCGATTGGCAGGTGTTGGATGGTGTGGAGCTGTTTCACGAGGAGAGAATGCCGGGGGGGCGGCGCACCGATACCCGGACACGCCACTTCCTTTCCACGGACGCGCAGGAACGCCCCGTGCTGGAACGCTACACCAATGCGCTGCTCCGGCAGACAGGGAACATCATCAGCCAGCGGAAGGGCATGGAGTTCCTGGAGCAGAATGTGCGGACGGTGATCGCCCTGGATTCCGGTGGCTACATCAAGACCTATCTGGAAATCGAAGCGCTGCTGCCGGAGCTCGAGCACCTCGCCGGCCGTGGCGAGCTGACGCTCGAGGATGGACGCGTGGAGTACGATTCGGGGGGGTCCGTAGTGAGCCGACCGGTGGCGCACGGAGTGCTGCCCGAACACCTGGTCGAGGCCGTGATCGCGATCCTGCCGGACTCACTGCCAGAGAGCTTGAGGATCTGGGTGCTGGATGACGGGGGCGAAGTGAACCCGATGAGGATCGAGTTTGGGAGATATGAGAAGATGGAGGTGCCCTTCGTGGAGGATGCAGGCACCTGTGACAAGGACGCGGACACCAGAAAGATTATGATGGACGTGGTCTGGGTGTCGTACACGGCCGCGGCGAACCGTGTGGAGCAACCGTTTCTCCTGTGGCGCCCGCACCTTGCAGTTCCCGAGGGCATCAAGTGCGTGAGATTCCCCGAGATCAGCTATTGATCAGAGACGAGCAGTGCGGAATCTGAGTGTGCTTGTGGCGTCCACGCTGGGGGCGATCGCTCTGCCCACCGGTGCCCTGACCCAGGAGCCCAGCGACGCTTCCTCACGCTCCGGTCGAATCGTGTTCACGTCCAACCGCGAGGGCGATTTCGAGATCTACGTCATGGACGCGGACGGCGGAAACCAGACGAGGCTGACGCACAGCGAGGGAATGGATGCGGAGCCGGCGTGGTCGCCCGACGGGCGTCTCATCGCGTTCGTCTCTGAGCGAGACGGCAATGCCGAGATCTATCTGATGAACGCCGACGGGAGTGACCAGCGTCGATTGGTGAGACACCTGAAGGGTGATTTCTCTCCCGCGTGGTCTCCAGACGGAAGGCATATCGCCTTTGCGAGTACGCGCGACGGTGCGCACGACCTCTACGCCACCACACCCGACGGGACCGAGCTGCTACGCTTCACTCACGACCCGGATGAGTCCGATTCCTATCCCCACTGGTCTCCTGACGGGGACGAGATCGCGTTCCATTCGACCAGAGGTGATGAGAACCGCGAGATCTACGTTGTCTCGGTGGAGGGCGGTGAGCCGCGGCGGCTGACCGACAATCCGGCGCTCGAGTGGCTGCCCACCTGGTCCCCGGACGGGAGCCTGCTGGCGTTCTGGTCCACGCGGGAAGGGCAGTGGGAGATGTATGTCATGGAGCCCGATGGCTCGGATCAACGTCGCCTCAACCGGACCCCGGCACGCATGGAGGCGACCCGGGGGTTCGCCGTCAGCCGCATGGCCTGGTCTCCGGACGGTCGGTTCATCGCGTTCAACAGCGTTCGGGACGGTCGCTACGACATCTACGTGATGAATGCTGACGGGACGGGGGCTCGGCAGCTCACGCAGAGACAAGGACACAACTGGGATCCGGATTGGGGCCCCGGGACGCCCTGAAGCCGGACTGCCCCGC
>JBDGXT010000357.1:0-3082 GCA_039584455.1 Gemmatimonadota bacterium | reverse complement strand
AGCGGTATCGTAGGAGCATCGGGGCCGCCCTGCGCGAGCAGGGTGGCCCCGTTCTTTGATCCGCAGCATGGCCAAGAAAGACGCCATTGAACTGCAAGGGACGGTGACGGAAGTGCTCCCCAACGCCACCTTCCGGGTGCTACTCGAGAACGGGCACACCGTGCTCTCGACAATCGCCGGAAGGATGCGGAGGCACCGGATTCGGGTACTCGCGGGGGATCGCGTCACGGTGGAGGTTTCGCCGTACGACCTCACCCGCGGGCGGATCACCTTCCGACACAAGAACTAGTCCCGAGCGACTAGCCGTCGACCAATAGCTGTGGATGAGGCGCGCAGGCCTGTCGCGCCGGAATCCGTAACACCGAAAGGACCTCGCCGTCCTCCCGACCGGGCATGCGGCGCGATGTAGGGGTCCACGCGGGCGCGCTTCCCGAAGCGTGCTGCGCGGTGTCGGACAACCTCCAAGGCACTCGAGACGAGAGGGGCTCAGCATGAAGACGCTCGTGCCGTTGCTGCTCGTGGTCGCGCTCTGGCCCGGCCACCGCCCGGATCCGGCAGCAAAGGAAGTGCAGATCACGGAGTGGCAGGTTCCGTGGGAGAACACGCGTCCCCGCGATCCGTACGTGGGCCCTGACGGGCGCGTCTGGTTCGTGGGCCAGCGCGCCGACTACGTGGCATACCTCGAGCCCGAGAGCGGGGAGTTCACCCGGTACGAGCTCGACGAGGGCGCCGGGCCGCACAACCTGATCGTGGACGCCGACGGCTACGTCTGGTACGCGGGGAACCGGGCAAACCACATAGGCAAGCTCGACCCGGCGGACGGCTCCATCACGTACTACCCGATGCCCGATCCCGCTGCCAGGGATCCGCACACGCTGGTGTTCGACCACAACGGGGACATCTGGTTCACGGTGCAGAACGGCGGTTTCGTCGGGAAGCTGGAGGTCGGCAGCGGCGATATCCGGCTGGTCGCGATGCCCGAGCCCGGTTACCGGCCCTACGGCATCGTGATCGACTCGGAGAACCGGCCGTGGATTGCCGAGTTCGGCACCAACAAGATCGGCACCGTGGATCCCGAGACAATGGAGCTACGGGAGTACGATCTACCCCAGGAGGAGTCACGGCCCCGACGCCTGGAGATCACCTCGGACGGGATGGTCTGGTACGTGGACTACAGCCTCGGATACCTGGGACGGCTCGATCCGGCGACGGGCGCGGTCAAGCAGTGGGCGTCGCCCGGCGGCGCACGCGCCCGAGCGTACGGCATGGCCGTGGACGATCAGGACCGCCTCTGGTACGTGGAGTCGGGCCCCGATCCCAACCGGTTCGTGGGCTTCGACACCGCCTCGCAGACGTTCTTCAGCGAGACGGACATCGAGAGCGGCGGCGGCACGGTGCGGCACATGTACTTCCACCAGCCCACACGCACGGTCTGGTTCGGCACCGACGCCAACACCATAGGGCGGGCGCAGCTACCATGACGCGCACGCCAGGATACTCACCCTCGCCAGCATGACAGGACTCCGTACGTGAACGACCAGAACGATCTCGGCATTCTCGACGTGACGCCCAAAGGCGCCGGCTTCATCCGCCGGCGTGGGAACGGGTATTTGCCCGGAAGCGGCGACATTCACGTCGGCCGCAGGCTGATTCAGCAGCACGGCCTCAGGACCGGCGACCTGCTGGCGGGTGAGACCGCCAAGGCCAAGGGACGTGGCAAGAGCCGTTCGCTCACCAAAGTCGCCAGCGTGAACGGCCGCCCCCCCGGCGAGGTCAACGGCCGTCCCCGCTTCAGCGAGCTCAGGGCCATTCATCCCAACGAGCAGCTGGAGCTCGACTGTGGGCTCAACCGGCTCGGCAGCCGGCGCCCGCCAAGGGCGGGAAGACCATGGTGCTGCAGGCGCTGGCGGAGGGAATCGCGAAGAACCGGCCCGATGCCACGCTGCTGATTCTCCTCGTGGACGAGCGTCCCGAGGAAGTCACCGAGATGGAATCGTGCGGCTACGGTGAGGTGATCGCCTCCACGTTCGATTTCCCGGCCAGCCGGCACGCGGCCGTTGCCGAGCTCGCCCTGGAGCGCGCCCGGCGACGGGTCGAGCTGGGCGAGGACGTCGTCATCATTCTCGACTCCATCACCCGCCTCGCCAGGGCCTACAACACCCTCGAGAAGGGCAGCGGGCGCACGCTGTCCGGAGGCCTCGACGCCCAGTCGATGGAGAAGCCCAAGCGGTTCCTGGGCAGCGCGCGCAATATCGACCCCAAGGAGGGCGGTGGCTCCCTCACGATCATCGGTACCGCACTGATCGACACGGGATCGAAGATGGACCAGGTGATCTTCGAGGAGTTCAAGGGCACCGGCAACAGCGAGATCGTGTTGAGCCGCGAGCTGGCGGAACGGCGCATCTATCCAGCCATCGATCTCAACGCCAGCGCTACGCGGCGGGAGGAGCGCCTGCTGTCGCCCGAGGCGCTGGAGGCGGCGCGGAGCCTGCGGCACCACCTCGCCACGGCCCCCTCAGCCGATGCCATGCAGGAACTGCTGCGCCTGATGGAGCGCACCGAGAACAACGCAGAGCTGGTGGAGCTGGTGCTGAAGGAGTGGCGGGCGCCGAGCCGCTAGAGCTTCACCACTTTGGGCGCACTGATCGCGCCGCTCTGATCGCCGGCCCGAGCACCGTCCAACACGCTCCGGGGTCGGTGCGTATCCCACCACTGCCGTGCGCGCTCGGACGACCAGTCGCTCGTGAAACGAAGCGCGGCCAGCCGGGACGCAAGGATCTCCGCCGAGTGCGGGCGCTCCGCCTTGTCCTTGCGCAGGCAATCCAGGATCAGGCCATCGAAGTCGGAAGGCACGTCGAGCTCCGTGTGCCTCGAGGGAGGCTCTGGCTCCTGATGGATGTGCTGCACCAGCATCAGCATCGGTGAATTGGCCTGGAACACGGTCCGCCCCGTGAGGAGCCAGTACCCTACACAGCCGAGCGAGTAGAGGTCACTGCGCGGGTCGACCTCCTCCCCCTCGCCTGCGGCGCCCTCAGGCGAGCCGTAGGCCGGCGTCCCGGCGAAGGTGCCGACGTCGGTGAGC
>JBDGXT010000356.1:0-2060 GCA_039584455.1 Gemmatimonadota bacterium | reverse complement strand
GGACCAGGTTTGTTGAACACGAAGGGCAGCAGCTTCTCTTTGTCGACTTTGCGGGGCTCACCGACAAGACCGAGGCGCTCGCCGCGATTGCCGAATCCCGGGCGTTCGTCGCCGGGCAGCCGGAGGCGGCGCTGCTCACCCTGACCGACGTCACCGACATGGAGTTCGACGAGGAGATCGCGAAGGCGCTGTGGGAGCTGATGCGCCACAACAAGAAGCACGTACGCGCGGGTGCGGTAGTGGGCCTGTCGGGTGAGCGGCAGCAGGACCTGTACGACCTGCTGACCCACCAGGCCCGCCGGGACCTCCCGGTGTTCGAGACAGCGGAGGAAGCCCGAGCGTGGCTCATCGCCGAGGCAGCGGCTGGAGGAGAGTAACATGGCGGCACCGAGCTCGTTCCTGGAGGAGTCCCTCCGGGCCTGGCGGGGCGATCGCGAGGGGATCATCGATGAGGTGCGCAACATCCCGGCCGAGCAGTTCGACTTCCGGCCCACGCCGGAGGTGAAGTCCGTACGGGAGTTGGTACAGCACATCCTCGAAGTCTCGATGATGATGACGGGGGAGCTCACGCGGACCGACACCGACTTCCGCCGTGCTCCTTGGCCCGAGTTGCTCGCGATGTATGCCAAGCCCGCCTACGAGGCCACGTCCAAGCAGGAGTTGCTGGAGCTGCTCGAGTCCCAGATGGTGCAGGCCGAGGACGCGTTTCGCGCGTGCGGTGAGCTCGAGATGCGGGGATTCATCGACAACTTCGACGGCAGCCGCGGCACCAAGATGCAGTGGCTGCATCACGGCATCGCCCAGGAGATGTACCATCGGGGGCAGCTGACGCTGTATGCGCGGCTGCTCGGATTGGAGCCGGCGTTGACGAAGCGGATACGCGAGGGATAGCCAGGAGGCGTGAGATGAGACGACTGGTGTGGGGGACGGGCCTGGCCCTGTTGCTCGCGGTGGTGTCGCAGACGGCGGGAGCCCAGGAGGGCTTCACGGTGACGGGCAGGGTGCTCGATACCGGCACGAACGAGCCGCTGCAGTACGCCGTGGTGGGCATTCCGGAGCTCGAGATCTGGGACCTCACCGACGAGAACGGCGACTACGTGCTGGAGAGAGTGCAGCAGGGCCAGTACCGCTTCCTGGTGCTGCGGCGCGGCTACTACATGGTCGATGAGTCGGTGTATGTCGACCGCTCCGGAGAGATCGGCGTGACGCTGGCCGAGCAGAGGCCCGACAAGGCGCTCGGCCCGGGACGGCTCGTGGGCGTCGTGCTCGACCATGCCTCAGGGAATCCGGTGGAGGACGTGGAGATCCTGGTCGAGCCGACCGACCAGTCGGACCGCACGGACGCCAACGGCCGCTTCGATATCTCGGACATCTCTGCCGGGGCGCTGCGTCTCACCTTCCGTCGTATCGGGTTCGAGCCCCGCGTGGATACCCTCGCGGCCTTCCCGGGGGTGACGCTCAACGTCGAGGTGCAGATGGCGGCACGGGCCATCGAGCTGCCACCGGTGGTGGTCACCGCGCTCGTTCCGGTGCTTGAGACGAGCGGCTTCTACCGTCGGTCCCGCGATCGCCGCGGCTGGCAGTTCGGACCCGACGAGGTGGCCCAGCAGCCGGTGCTCGCGCGCCTGTTCCGCAACATCCCCGGCGTGGAAGTGCGGCAGGGGCAGTTCGGCCAGGAGGTGCTGGTGGACCGGCGCGAGAACTGCGAGCTGGAAGTGTGGGTGGACGGCCAGCGGACGCCCGGCCTGGGCCTCGAGGAGGTGCCGCCGTCATGGGTCTACGCGGTCGAGGTGTACAGGGGGATGGACGTGCCCCCTGAGTTCTTCGCTCGCTGCGGGATCGTGTTGCTCTGGATGCGGGAGTAGGGCGAGCGAGCGACATGAATCGCCGCAGGTTCCTGGAGACGACCGGCGCCGTCCTCTCGGCGTCGGCGTTCTCCCGGCCCTCCGCGGCACTCTCACCGGCGCCGTTTCGAAGCTTCAGACAGCGATTTCGAAGCTTCAAACAGCCATTTTGAAGCTTCAAAACGGCATTTCCAAGCTTCAAGACGACGTTTCGAA
>JBDGXT010000355.1:0-2078 GCA_039584455.1 Gemmatimonadota bacterium | reverse complement strand
GGCCGCGCTGGTGGCGTTTGACGCCGTCGATCACTCGCAGATCTACCCGAGCTTACCCAACCTCGCCCGAGCCGATTTCGAGCTCTTAGGTTTCGCCGACGTGGACAACGCGGGCGTCCCCAACATGCCGGACATCGGGCTGACGTCCCACCCGGTAGGCCACGGCATGTGGCTGCGCGTCGGAGACACCTATTTCCTCTCCGAGGCCGTAGACGTCGAGACGCTGCCGCGCGCCTGGGACGAGTGGGGCCGGAACCCGTTTGAGATCGTTCGCTTTCCACGCGAGGCGCTGCTCGACGTGCTCGCGACCGTTGCTAATGACCTCTACTCGGACCAGTTGGCGCCTCCGTGCCGCGAGGGGAGTGTCCACCGGGATTTCGATCGGCTGGCGGGAGGGTTCACTAAGACCGGTGGTGATATCGAGTACTCGGTTCAGCGGATCGTGCTCGACTACACCCCGGACGGCCGGGCCATCCTCCAAGACACGAACACCTCGGGGGTCGACCTGATCCGCGCCCTCCACACCCCGGGCACGCTGCCGCAAGAACAGCCGAGCGCTCGCCGATGGAACCGGTGAAAATGAAGAGGGAGCCCAGCCCCATGAGCAACAGCACCCGGCGCGGCCGGAGGTGTTACGCCGTCCGTCCGCCACGCGTCGTCGCCCTCACCCTGCTGATCCTCGCGGTCGGCCCGACGATAGCCTCGGCTCAGGAGCGCGCCACGATCAGCGGCAGCATCCGGGTCGTCGACACCGGCGAGCCGGTGGAGGGCGCGTTCGTGCGCATCGAGGGGACCAACCTCGCCACCCTCTCCGACAGCAGCGGTGTCTACCGGATCGCCGGCGTGCCGCCGGGGCCCCAAGTGCTACGGGTCGAGCACCTTGGGTTCGCGACGGCCCGGATACCCATCACGGTCCCGACACGCGGGGCGGTGACCCGGGATGTCGAGCTATCCTGGACCGCACTCGAGGTGGAGGGGATCACCGTGACGGCGGACGCCGCCGGCCGCGCCCGCGGCGAGCTGGCCACGGCGAGCGTGATCGAGCTCGAGGCGATCGAGCACCAGACGGCGACCAGCCTGGCCGGCCTGCTCGAGCTGGTCCCCGGCATCGTGCTGCAGCCGCCCGGGCTCGACGACGTCCAGCAGGTCGCGCTGCGTGTGGCGCCGACCTCGGGCAGCGAGTTCGGCATGTTACTCCCCACGGGTTACGGCCCGGAAGCGGTGGACGTCGCCTCGTTCGGCACGCTGGTCATCATGGACGGCGTGCCGCTGTCCAACAACGCGAACATCCAGACGGAGGGGGCGCGGGGGGGGATTTTCTGGAGCTTCAGCACGTCGGCGAGCGGCGGGATCGACCTGCGCCGGATCCCCGCCCACACCATCGAGCGGGTCGAGGTGATCCGCGGGGTGCCGTCGGCACGCTACGGTGATTTCACCCAGGGCGCCATCATCGTGGACACCCGGGCGAGCGAGGTCCCGCCCATCCTCTCGCTGAAGGCCGATCCCAGGACTCTGGAGGCGAGCATCGTCGGCGGTCGCTACTTCGGCGGCACCCACGCCACGACACTCACCTTCGACGTCGCGCGCACCCGCACCCAGCCGGGGCTCACCGAGGACGAGATGACCCGGCTGGCCGGCCAGCTCGCCCACCGGATGCGGTTCGGCCGGACTCCCGCCCCAGCGCTCGGGACTGACCGGCTGGTATTCGACACGCGCCTGGACTTCTTCCAGATACTCGACGACCGGCCGGAGAACCCGAACACGCGACAAGGGGCCGCCGCCCGCAGTCGCGACCGCGGGTTCCGCCTCTCCGAGCGGGCGCGGTACCTGTTCTCGGAGAACGCCGGTATCTACTTCACCGGCGCGCTGTCAACGGTACAGCAGAACTCGTCCCGCCATCTCCCGGAGGTGAGCGGCGTGCAGCCGTTCACCGGCCAGGTCACCGAAGGTCGCGCGGAGGGCTGGTACATCGGGGGCACCTATGTCTCCGAGGTGACGGTGGACGGCCAGCCGTGGCTCGGCTACGCCCGGCTCGAGGCGGACGCCCGGCCTGGTTGGCTCGGGCTCGACCATCATCT
>JBDGXT010000079.1:0-14444 GCA_039584455.1 Gemmatimonadota bacterium | reverse complement strand
ACCTCTCGCACCTGCTCGTACTCCAGCAGACGCCGCACCAACTCGGCCCGCGGATCCTCCCACCCCTCTTCGTCGAACGGCCGCGGCAGGAGCAGTTGGATCTTGATACGCAGCAAGTGGGCGGCCATCTCCAGGTAGTCGGCGGCATCGTTCAACCCCAGCGTGCCGATCGCCTCGAGGAACTGGTCGGCGATCGTCGCAATGGGAATGTCGTAGATGTCGACCTCCTGCTCCCGAATCAGGTGGAGCAGCAGATCGAGCGGTCCCGAAAAGGCGTCGAGCCGGACGACGAACGGGGTGTCGTTGACGCTGTCCGTCGGCGGCGCGGTCATATCAGACACAGCGGAAAGGGCCGTAGCGTAAATGGGGCGGCGAGCTCACACGCGGCTCCCTGAAGCACGAATGCGGGCGTCAACATGATCCACAATGCCTGGGGTACGACCAAGATCACCCCCATGAGCGCCAGCACGCCGTAGCGCGCGAAGCGATGGTACGACCGCTGCCAGCCCGGCGGCAGCACGTGGTACAACAGGTGCGAACCGTCCAGCGGTGGCACCGGGATCAGGTTGAAGAAGGCCAACAGCAGATTGAGCCACACTCCCCAGAACAACATCCGTTGGAGCGCGGCGAGCACCCCCCAGCCTCCGGGCAGGAGCCCCGCCAGAGCACCCACCGCCACGCTCGCGACGAGACACCCCACGAACAGAATCAGGTTCATCACGATTCCCGCCGACGACACGATGATGTCGCCCCGCTTGAAGTCGCGGTAGTTGGCAGGGTTCACCGGCACCGGCTTGGCGCCGCCGAAGATCACTCGCCCACCGGAAAGTAGGAACACTGCCAGCGGCATGAGCACCGTAAAGAACGGATCGATGTGCTTCAGCGGGTTCAGGGTGAGGCGCCCCATGTCCCGAGCCGTCGGATCGCCCTGCTTCAGGGCCGCATGCCCGTGCGCGTACTCGTGCGCAACCATCGAGAAGAGCAGGACGGGAAGAGCGTAGAGAAACTCGTGCACGGTGGGCTGGAAGCTAACCGGGGCCTGCACGGGTGTCAAAGGCGTAGCGCCTTGACTGGCAGACACTTGCGGGGTAGTATTCCGGTCCGATTTCGGGGCCCAACGGCCCTCTTTTCACGCGAGGAGCGTAGTGCCGACCATCCAGTCAGCGAAGAAGCGCATGCGGCAGAACGAGACCAGCCGCGCGCAGAACCGGAAGCACCGCAGCGCCGTGCGGTCGGCCGTCAAGAAGGTGCGTGCCGCAGCGAGCGCCGAGGAGGCCGAGGCCGCCTACCGCGAGGCCGAGCGCCTGCTCGATCGGGCCGCGAGGAAGAACCTGGTCGCGAAAAACAACGCGGCCCGTCAGAAGAGCCGCCTCATCAAGTTCGTTCGAGGGAAATCGAAGAAGTAGCTACAGCGCCGCGAGCTCAGCGCCGCACCGCTCGCAGTACCACTCGGTAGGCAGGTTCGGCGCACCACACTCCCCGCACTTGACCGTCTTGGCCGATCCATGCGCCGGGCGGTCTTGTTTCGTCTCCACCGCCTCCACTCCCTCCGCTCCGACCTGGGATTTCCGCTCGCCAGGCGGCATCAGCTCACTTGGAGGCGTCGGCTCGCCACCCGGCACCGGGGTGTCCTCGAGCGGAGAGGCGAGGTCGGATGTAGAGATGCGGGGCTGCTGCCCGCTGAGCCGCGGGCGCGGCTTGCCGGCCTCGTCGTCGGTCACGGAACGGAGGAACTCCAGCTCGTCGAACGCGTCGGTCTGGGCCGGCTCGGCCTCGGCTTCCTCTGTCGCCGCAGCCGCCGTCACCTCCTCGGTAACCTCCGGGGGCAGCGCCTCCTGGGCCTCGGTCCCGTCGACCGACACCATGACCTCTTCGATGCTGGAGATTTCCTCTTCGGCTGCCTTGAGCTCTTCGCGGATCTTGACCAGGGACTCCAGAATCTCGGTGCGCAGCTCCGACCAGCGCTCCTCGTCGAACTCGCCCACCGTGTGGCGCAGCTCGGCTTCCGCGAGGCGCTCCGAGGCCGCGCCCTCCCGCTGGGCCAGGTCGTCCCGCGCCTCGCGCTGCTGTTCGAGGGCCAGGGACAGCTCGCCCTTGAAGCTGTGGAGCTCGTCGAGGATGGCTTGGTGCCGCTTGCGATAGTCCGACTGGACCTTGTCCCGGACCTGGTCCGGGGTCTGGTCGGCGGCCATGTCGAGACGCTGCAGCCACTGCTCGATCTGCCGCTTCTCATCGAGCAGTTTCTGGATATCCGACGTGGAACGCTTGGACCCCTTGGCCATCGACTTCTCCGCTGGCAGAATGCCAGTCCGGGCCCGCGCGCTCGCGTGCCCTGCCGACCTATGTACTTAAGCTATAACAACTTGGCGAGGCTCGCCAAATGCGGCAGCGATGTACGTCACGCTTTGGGTCCGGAAAACACCGTCACCCCGCCGACGATGGTCCGCTCGACGCGTCCACGCAGCTCCCATCCGGCGAACGGGGTGTTGCGGCTCTTGGACACGAACCGCTCGGGATCCACCACCCAGCGCTGGTCCGGGTCGAAGATGACGAGGTCTGCCGCGCTCCCCTTGCGTAGCGTCCCCCCCTCCAGATGGAAGATGCGGGCGGGCTCCGTGCTCATGCGCCGGATCAACTCCGGCAGGCTCAGCACCCCTCCGTCGACCAGCTGGCTGAGCCCGATCCCCAGCGCCGTCTCGAGCCCGATGACGCCGAAGGGCGCGTCGTCGAAGTCGCGCTCCTTGAGCTCGTAGTGATGTGGCGCGTGATCGGTCGCGATGGCGTCCAGAGTCCCGTCCGCGAGGCCCGCCCTGACCGCTTCCACGTCCTCCAGCTCGCGCAACGGAGGATTCATCTTGGCATTGGTGTCGTACCCCTCGCACGCCTCGTCGGTCAGCGCGAAGTGGTGCGGCGCCGCCTCCGCCGTAACGTGCACGCCTCGCTCCTTGCCACGGCGTATGGAGTCCACCGACTCGCGGGTGGACATGTGGCACAGGTGCACGTGGCCGCCGGTGAGGTCCGCCAGGAGGATGTTGCGCGCCACCATGATCGCTTCCGCCGCCGACGGGATGCCCTTGAGCCCGAGCTTGGTCGACACCGTTCCCTCGTGCATGACCCCACCCTTGAACAGGTGCGGGTCCTCGCAGTGCTCGGCGACCGGAATGCCGAAGGAGCGGGCATACTCGAGCGCGGTGCGCATCAGGTGGCTGGAGACAACCGGGTGACCGTCGTCGCTCACGGCCACCGCACCCGCGGCCACCATCTCGCCGAACTCCGAGAGCTGCTTCCCCTCCTGCCCCAGTGACGTCGCCCCGATCGGATACACCCGGGCCGCCCCCGCGTCCGCGGCCTGCTTCACGATGAAGCCCACGGCCGCCTGGTTATCGGTCACGGGATCGGTATTGGGCATGGCACACACCGACGTGAAGCCACCGGCCGCCGCGGCCATCGCACCCGATGCAACCGTCTCGGCGTCTTCGCGGCCGGGCTCCCGCAGGTGCACGTGAATGTCCACCAGGCCAGGTGCCACGATCTTGCCCCTGGCATCGAACTGCTCCGCACCGTCGGGGGCCGACAGCTTCTTCCCGAGGGCCTCGATCTTGCCGTCGACGATCAGCACGTCGGCGACCCCGTCGCGGTCCTGCGACGGGTCGATCACGTGGCCGCCCTTGATGAGCATCGGCTTCATTCGTCCACCTCCCGGCCCGATCCCTTCGCGGCGTCGGCGAGTCCGGGCTGTCCCCCGGCGAGCAGGTAGAGCACGGCCATGCGCACCGCGACGCCATTGGTCACCTGGTGCAGGATCACGCTGTGCGGCCCATCCGCCACGCGGGAATCGATCTCCACGCCCCGGTTCATCGGCCCCGGGTGCAGAATGAGCAGCTCATGCGGGGCCCGCTCCAAGCGCTCGAGCGTGACACCGAACACCCGATAGTACTCGCGCACCGACGGGATGTAGCCGGCCTGCATGCGCTCGAGCTGCAGCCGCAGCACGTTGAGCACGTCCGCCCACTCGATCGCTTCCTCGATGCGGCGGAACACCGAGACCCCGAGCCCCTCAATGCCCCGCGGCATGAGACTCTGGGGCCCGCACACCGCAACCTCGGCCCCCAGCTTGAGCAAGCCCCAAATGTTGCTTCGGGCCACCCGGCTGTGGAGGATGTCGCCGCAGATACAGACCTTGAGCCCCTCGATCCGCATCATCCGGTCCCGGATGGTGAGCATGTCGAGCAGCGCCTGGGTGGGATGCTCGTGCGTGCCGTCGCCGCCGTTGATGACGTTGGATGGGATCCGCTCGGCCAGGAACTTGGCCGCCCCGGAGGAAGGATGCCGCATCACGACCATGTCGATGCGCATCGCCTCGAGGTTGCGTGCCGTGTCCACGAGGTTCTCACCCTTCTGCACAGACGATCCTGACGCCGCCACGTTCACGGTGTCGGCAGAGAGGCGCTTCTCGGCGAACTCGAACGAGATACGGCCGCGCAGTGCCGGGACCTTCTTGATGGCTCGCTCGCTGACTTCCTTGAACGGCTCGGCGGTGTCGAGGATGAGTCGAATTTGTTCCGCGGTGAGGGGCTCGAGGCCCAACAGATCCTTGCCGAGCGACGGCCCGGTCACGTCTTCCCTCCATCCACCAGCTCGACGGCGTCGCGCCCATCCAGCTCCTCGACCAGTACGTCCACCCGATCCCCGTGCTGCACCTCGATGTGGTGGCCGACGATGTCCGCCTGAATCGGAAGCTCACGCCCGCCACGATCGACCACTACGGCGAGCCCGATGCGCGCCGGGCGCCCGAAGTCGGCGAGCTGGTCCATGGCCGCTCTGATGGTGCGACCGGTGTACAGCACGTCGTCCACGATCATCACCCATTTGTGATCCAGCTCCACCGGCAGGCGGGTCTCCCCGATCACAGGGCGCGGCCCGATGGTCTGCAGGTCGTCGCGATAGAGGGTGATGTCCATGACGCCGAGGGGAACCGTGGCGCCTTCATGCGTCTCGATGAGCCTGGCCAGCCGCTCGGCCACGTCGGAGCCGCGGCGCTGAATCCCCACCAGGACCAGTTCCTCGGTCCCACCGGCAAAGGCAACGATTTCTCGGGACATCCGCTCGAGAACTCGAGCGACCTCGGAGGCGTCCAGCAGGGTGCGCCGCTCGGAAGGGCTCATGGCTGCCGCGGAAGTTAGAGGCAGTCGGGAGGAGCGTCAATCACCGCGTGACGGGGGTCAGCGGCGACTCTCCGGCGAGCACGGCCCGCACGTTCTGCACGGCGAGCCCGGCCATCGCCCGGCGGGTCTCGGTGGTAGCACTCCCCAGGTGGGGCAGCGTCACCACGCGCGGGTGCGCCGCCAACGCCCCCGGCACATCCGGCTCGCGGGCGAACACGTCCAGTCCCGCACCGCCCAAGTGATCGGTCAGCGCCTCAACCAGCGCGTCCTGATCCACCAGATCGCCGCGCGCCGTGTTCACGAACAGCGCGCCGGGCCGCATGGCGGCAAAGGCCTCGCGATCGAACATGCCGCGCGTTTCGTGGGTCGACGGAACGTGGACCGCGACCACGTGACTCTCGGCGAGGAGGTCCGCCAGGTCGACCCACGCGGCGCCCGTGGCCCGCTCGAACTCCTCGCGGCGGTCCCGGTCGCTGTACAGGATGCGCATGCCGAACCCCACGGCCCGCTGCCCCACCGCCTGACCGATGCGACCCGCACCGACGATTCCGAGGGTGCTGCCCGTGAGCTCCAGGCCGAGCAGCTGCGTGGGGTGCCACCCGGGCCAGCGCGACTCGGCAATCATCGCCTCGCCCTCCTTGAGGCGCCGCGCCACGGCCAGGATGAGCGCCCAGGTGAGATCGGCGGTGGCCTCGGTGAGCACGTCCGGCGTGTTGGTGACGAGCACGCCGTGTCGCTCGGCGGCGGCCAGGTCGATGTTGTCGTAGCCGACGGCGCGGCAGCCCCGTGAGCTCCGCCTCACCGATGTGGCGGGACAGCAGCGGCACGATGGCCTCGTAAGGCCCGCTGGGGGTGGGATCGTCGCCGGTGAGCCACTCGACGACATGCCCCGGAATCGGATCGTCGGGCAGCAGCTCCCGCAGCTCGGCGGCGATGAGAATCTCGGCCATCGGGGTGGAAACTACCCTATGGAGCCTCTATTATGCACCGGTTCCCGAGTGGCATACGGGCCGGGAGAGGTGTCCGAGTGGTTGAAGGAGCCGGTCTCGAAAACCGGTAGGCCCGTCAGGGTCTCGAGGGTTCGAATCCCTCCCTCTCCGTTTTCCCGACAGCGAGACGTGCAAGCCATGCTGAAACCGCTTGTGAAGCACTTCGGGAACTACTCCTTCCTGCTCATCGTGCTCGTCCTGATGCTGGTGCTGCACCCGCTGCTAGATCGCTGGGGGCAGGAGTTCGTCACCGTAGCGTTCACGTTGGTCTTTCTCGCCGGCCTCTACGCTGTGCGGGGGGAGCGGCGCACGCTGATCATCGGCCTCGTCCTCGTGGTTCCGGCGCTGCTGACCGGGTGGGCGGGCCACGCAGTGGACAGCCGAGCGCTATTCGCGATCAGTCGCGGCCTCGAGGCGCTGTTCCTGTTCTACGTGACCGCGGTGATCCTGCACCAAGTGATGACGGAATCCGAGATGTATGACTTCTGGGAGTTCGTGTATTTCTCCCTCGTCACCATAACCACCCTGGGATACGGCGACATTGCGCCGGTGAGTCAGGAGGCCCGCTCGCTCGCGACCTTGCAGGCGGTGACCGGCCAGTTCTACGTGGCCGTGTTGGTGGCGCGCTTCGTGGCCATCCTCTCGTCGCGGCCGCGCCAGCCGGGCGGCTGACCTCGATCAGCGAGATACACGAAGCGCCCGTGTGGCATCACGTCCACCCGGGCGCTCGGCATTCAGGACTGCCCCTCCGCCGGTCACTGCCGCGTCAGACCCACCGTGAACAGCAACATGGTGTTGGTGAGGTTCTCGACCGACTGCCACACGAAGTCCACGTTGGGTGTGATGAACACCGACCGGCCGATGCGCAGGTCGTAGCCCAAGGCGATGTTGGAGCCGAAGCCCCGCTCGGTGGCGATGAGCGTGCTATCGCTGGTCGGGAAGAAATCCAGGAACGCTAGCCCCAGGCTCAGCTTGAGGAACAGCCTCTTGCTGACCATCGGGTAGTACAGTCCGGTGAAGGTGAGGTTGCCGCGCGTGAACAACTGCTCGGACTGCTCGTGGCCCCAGAAGATGGCCTCGCCCCCGAGCAGGACGTGGGGATCCACGGCCCAGCCCAGCCGAAAGTAGCCGGCGACTCCTGGCTTGGTCTCGTCGCTGATGTTGCGGGCCAGGTTCCACCCGCCGCCGACGCCGAGCGAGACCCAGAAGCCGTCGCGCGGCTCCTGGGCGGCCGCGGGGGCCGCCGCGCCCACCAGGAGCGCGATCGCCGTCAGCCATGTCAGCGCGCGCACGGTGGCCTACTAGGGGAAGGTCGCTCCCACCGTCAGCATCAGCACGTAGCCGTTGGTGTCGCTGACGAGCTGATACAGGAAATCGAGGTTGGGCGTGATCGAGAACTTGTCGGAGATGCGAATGTCGTACCCCACCCCGATCGTGCTGCCGAACCCCGTACTCCACTCGTCGGTGACTGAAGTGCCCGCTGTGCTGTACAGCGCAACCCAGCTCAAGCCAGCGCCGCCGTTGATGAAGATGTCGAGCGTCGGGGACGGGTAGAACAGCACGTTCCCCGTGACCGTACCGCGGGTGAGCCAGACGCTGCTGAGCTCTTCCCGCACCAGCCACTTGATCTCGCCGCCCAACACGAACTTGGGGCTGGGCGTACCGCCGGCGCGCAGGTAACCCGCGAACCCGCCCGCGGTCTCGTCGCTCACCGACAGATCCGCACCTCCCCCGAGACCAATGGAGAAGTAGAGGCCCTGCCGGCGGGTGGCCTGCGCGTCGGCGGCCGACGCGAGACTACAGAGCACCGCCGCCATGGCAGCCACGCGAATCCAGGATCGCACCATCACGCACCTCCCGTCAGAGCCAAGTCGCGGCAGCAGTCGCCAGGGATTACCATTCTGCTCGGCGCTGCGCCAATAGTAGCTGATGCGCGAGACGGCACGCCACCCCTGTATTGCGAGGGAACATGGGCTTGATGCGAACGGTGTTGCTCAAGGCTTCGCAGAGCGAGTGGCTCGCACAACAGGTGCGCGGGCGGCATTTCGCGCAGCGCGCCTCGCGGCGGTTCATGCCGGGGGAGGACGTGGAGGCCGCGCTCGCCGCCGCAGAGCAGCTCCGGGAGCGAGGCATCCCCACGCTCATCACCCTGCTCGGCGAAGCGATCACCGATCGGCGGGAAGCCGAGCGGGTGGCCGACGAGTATCTGGACGTGCTGGACCGCATCGAGCAGCGTGGCCTCCCCATGCAGCTCTCGGTGAAGCTGACCCAGTTGGGGCTCGACGTGAGCCGCGACATCTGCATCGATCAGCTCACACGCATCGCGGCACGAGCCGGGGCGAGCGGCAACTACGTCTGCATCGACATGGAGGCATCACCGTACGTGGAGTCCACGCTCGAGGTGTTCCGGGCTGTCCACGGCGCACACACGAACATCGGCATCTGCCTCCAGGCCTACCTGTACCGCACGGCGGACGACCTCGAGGCACTCCTTCCCCTGGAGGCGCCGATCCGACTCGTGAAGGGGGCCTACAACGAGCCGCCGCAGCGTGCCTACCCGGCGAAGCGGGACGTGGACGCGAACTATTTCAAGCTGGCGCAGCGCCTGCTCACCCGGAGCCGCCCCGGCGCGGAGCCGCACGCCTTCGGCACGCACGATCCCCGCCTGATCACGCGGATCCAGGACTTTGCCGCGGGTGCAGGGGTGCCCAACGACGCGTACGAGATCCAAATGCTGTACGGCATCCGGCGGGACGACCAATACCGGCTCGCCGCGCGGGGGTATGTGGTGCGTACCCTCATCAGCTACGGGCGTCACTGGTTCCCGTGGTACATGCGGCGCCTCGCCGAGCGCCCCGCCAACCTCTGGTTCGTCGCGAAATCGATGTTCCGGTAGGACCGACTCAACAGCCGCCGGCGTCGGGACGTGGTGTCACGCCCAGCACTATCGTCCGTCAGCCATGGCTCCCCGCACTCACCGTGTCGACCAACCGCCTGGTCGCCGCTTTCACATCACCCTGGGAGTAGAGACTGCTCCCAATGAGAAACATCACGTCGCTGCCGTAACGCTCGATCCAATAGGGCACCCGGGCTGCGTCCACCCCACCCCCCGGGACCGGCAGCGCGGGCGCCAACCCATGGTACGGCTGCTGTAGCCGGGCATTGATGGCCTTGCACTCGGCCTCGCCCACCGGGAAGCGCCCTCCCGCATTCACGTAGATCACCGCATCGGCTCCGAGCAGGCGCAGGATCAACCCGAGCATCAGGTCGGACGCCACGCCGTGCCCCTCAGTGAGCAGGGCGCCGGAAAAGGTCGGGTGGGTGAGCACGATCATGCCGCTTTCGGCGGCGAGCCAGCGCACCGTGTCCAGCCCAGCGAGGAACGGGCTCACTAACACTCCGCGGCATCCCACAGACCGCGCCACCGCCACGCGTTCCGAGAGCAGCGACACGGACGCCGTGACGTTGGGAAAGTACTGGGTCGAGCCACCGGTCGCCGCGTTCGCTTCGAGCACCGCCGCCTGGCAGCGCTCGACCCGTTCGCGGAACGGCGCCGGGGCCTGATCGGTCACGCCGTGGTCGTCCTTGACCACATCGATCCCCCCCTGCGCGAGCGACTTGCAGATTGCGGCCAGCTCGGCGGGCGAGAGACCGACCGGCTTGGCCGAGGTGCACAACAGAGGACGCCCCTGGGGAGCGCCGCATGCCGCGCGCACCCCGGCGATCCCGTATTGCGGTCCGGGGTAGCAACTCACGACGGAGGGCGGCAGCTTCAGGTCGGTGACCCGGGTCCCCGGATACATGGAGACGTTTCCGAACAGCAAGTTGAGCAGCTGGGGAGCCTCCGAGCCCACCAGGATGGGGTCGTAGGAGAGCGTCAGCCTCCAGCGGCCGTCACCCAACTCCTCCATCTCCTCGAGCCGGCCCACGACCGCGTCCTCGATGCCGTCGGGATAGCACCCGTCGGGCAGCTCCACGGTCTGCTCCAGAGCGATCTCTCGAGCGCGCACGTCGGCACGCTCTCCCTCTCGCACGGTGAGCTCGTAGCTGATCCGAATGCGGTCGCTGCCAGGACGCTCCATGCTACTTGACTCGCTGGTTGTTGCCCGCCACGCTTGCCTCGTGGACCTCTATCTGGTGCAGCATGGCGAGGCGACCTCGCAGGAGGAGGACCCCTCGCGTCCGCTGACCGACCACGGCCGACAGCAGGTGGGCCGCGTGGCCCGGACCGTCGCCGCGGTCGGCATTGCTCCAGCCGGAATCTATCACTCGGGGAAACTCCGAGCCGAACAGACCGCCCGGATCCTGGCCGAGACACTGAATCCCGATCTCTCGCCCAGCCGGCTGGAGGGCCTGGCCCCCAAAGACGACCCCGCCCTGGCCGAGCGCGCGATCGCGACTTTCGCAGCACCGGTGATGCTGGTGGGCCACCTGCCGCACTTGGGTCGGCTCTGTTCCCAACTACTGGTCGGTGATCCGTCGAGGTCGGTCGTGGCGTTTCGCAACGGCGGGGTCGTGTGCCTGGCGCGGGAGGGGAACGAGGGATGGAGGGTGCGCTGGCTGGTCACGCCGGAGGTCACGCCCCCTGAATGACACAGCGCCCCGCGGCGTCCAGCCGCGGGGCGATGCCTCTCGAGGAGTTGCGGGTCGTGACGCTTATGGCCGGCGCCAGGGCGAGGACCGCCGGTGCCCCAGCTGACCCCGGGGCGCGCCCCGCCGCATGCCGCGCTGGCCGCTGCGCATTTGCCGTCCCATGCGCATCCCGTCCATCCAGCCCTCCATCTTGCCCTGCTGCTCGGGCGTGAGCAGCGCCTTGGCCTGCGCCGCACCGCCCACCATCGCCAACTGCGCCACCTGGCGCGCCTCCATGGCCTGCTGGGCGTAGCGCCGCACCACATCGGCGTCGGGCTGATCTGACTGCCACGCGTCGCGCAGCGCATCGTGGTGGGTCTGTGCCTCTTGGAGGGCCTGCTCGTGGGCGCTCTTCATCTCCTCGCTCAGCTGCTCCAGCCGGGAGACCTGGTCCTCGGTGAGTCCCAGGAAGTCCTTGCGCTGAATCAGCAGCTGCGGTGCAAAGGCCCGCATGCCTGGCAGCTCCCCGGCACGCATCCGCTGGCGCATGGCCGGTCCGCCCTCCAGCCCCGTGCCGGGCTCGTGAATCCGCATCCGGCGCGGTGGGGGCTCGGGCGCCGCTTCCGGCTCCTGGGCGGGAAGCTGCCCCGCGCCCATCAGGGACGCCACCAATAGTGTGATTGCCTTCATCGTCGTACTCCTTCGCAGGCACCAGCGACTCCCGCCGATGCATCGGTTCTGCCAGGTAAGACGAGGTTGAGGTCAGGATGTTAACGGAAACAGAACGGCCAGCCTGGCAGCGGGACTCGCCGAGGCTGGCCGAGGATCGGTGGTGCGCGGTGCTAGTACTCTTCCCCGCCCTCACCGGCACGTCCGCCCAGCTGCTTGTCCATCATCAACAAGGCCGGGCCGTGGTCGCCCACCATCTCCAACTGGGTGATCACGTCACCCACCGACTTCTCCTCCTCCACCTGCTCGCTCACGAACCACTGCATCTGGAGCTGCGTGGGGTAGTGATTTTCCTCGACCGCGAGGTCGTAGATCTTGTTGATCGAGGCCGTCACCTTCTTCTCGTGCCCCAGCGCCGCCTTGAACGCCGCGAGCGTGCTCTCGTACTTCGCCGGAGGCTTCTCGATCGCCTTGAGCTCCACCAGCTCGCCCAGGTCCCCGAGGAAATCGAACAGGCGCAGCGCGTGGGTCAGCTCCTCCTCGTACTGCATCCGCATCCAGTGGGCAAAACCGGGGAGGCTCTGACTCTCGAAGTACGCCGACATCGAGAGGTAGGTGTAGGCTGCCTTGAACTCCATGGCGATCTGATCGTTGATCGCCTTCACCACTGCCTTGCTGGCCATTGCGTGTCTCCGTGCGATTGGGGTCTGCCGTTGGGCAGGAAATATACTGCGGGGCGGTGCGGGGGCACCTCCCCGCTTCGCAGTGGCGTCCCGGGGGCACCTCCCCGCTTCACAGTGGCGTCCCGGGGGCACCTCCCCGCTTCGCAGTGGCGTCCGGGGGCACCTCCCCTCTACAATTGTATAGGATAGGGTAACAGAGTACTCCGTTTTCTCGGCCGACCGGCCGGCGGACGCCCACCCAGCCGATCACCGTGGGCGTGGCCCGGCCGGTCGCGCTAGGAGTTGGTTCGCGGCCATGAGAGACCGATTCACCTCCTCATCTCCCGACCTCCGCGGCGTGAAGGCGCGCGAGGTGCGCGACTCGGTGGTCATCCGCTTCGCCGGCGACTCGGGCGACGGCATGCAGTTCACCGGCTCCCAGTTCACCCTGGAAGCCGCCCTCGCCGGAAGCGACATCGCCACCTTCCCCGACTATCCCGCGGAGATTCGCGCCCCGGCCGGCACCACCTACGGTGTCTCGGCCTTCCAGATTCACTTCGGCGGCAGCGAGCTGACCACGGCCGGCGACGAGCCCGATGTCCTGGTGGCGCTCAACCCCGCCGCCCTCAAGGTGAGCTACCCGGACCTGCGCATCGGCGGGCTGATCGTAGTGGACACCGGTGCGTTCACCAAGCGCAACCTGACCAAGGCGGGATACGAGACCAGCCCGCTCGACGACGACACGCTGGCCCCCTACCAGGTGCTCAAGCTGGACATCTCGCAGCGCACCCTCGATGCGCTCGAGGGGTTCGGGCTCAAGCAGAAGGACGCCCTGCGGTCCCGCAACATGTGGACGTTGGGGTTGATGCTCTGGATGTTCGGACAGGACCGCGAGGCGACGGCCGAGTGGGTCGAGCGCAAGTTCGCCAAGCAGCCCGAGATCGCACGGGCGAACGGCACGGCGCTCACGGCCGGCTACGCGTTCGGCGACACGGTCGAGATGCCGATGGACATGGTGGGTTACACCGTTGCCAAGGCGGACGTCCCACCGGGGGTTTACCGCACCGTGACCGGAACCGAAGCCACGGCCTGGGGCCTGCTGGCTGGCGCACAGGCCGCCGGCCTGCCGCAGCTGTTCTTCGGCTCGTACCCGATCACGCCGGCCACCTCTCTGCTGCACGTCCTGGCCAACCTCAAGAGCCAGGGGGTGCTGACCTTCCAGGCGGAGGACGAGATCGCGGCCATCTGCGCCTCCATTGGCGCGTCATACGCGGGGGTGCTGGGAGTCACCTCCAGCTCCGGGCCGGGCATCGCGCTCAAGGGAGAGGCGATGGGACTCGCGGTCGCCGTCGAGCTCCCCCTCGTCATCGTGAACTGCCAGCGCGCCGGACCCTCCACCGGGATGCCGACCAAGGCGGAGCAGGCCGACCTCTATCAGGCCGTCTACGGACGCAACGGCGATGCGCCGCTGCCCGTGGTGGCCGCCGCTACGCCCACCGACTGCTTCGACGTGGCGCTGGAGGCGGTACGGCTCGCCACCAAGTACATGACGCCGGTTGTGATGCTATCGGACGGCTACCTCGCCAACGCGGCCGAGCCGTGGCTGGTGCCAGATGCCGACGAGCTCCCGCGCTTCCCCGTGACGTTTCGCAGCGAGCCTGAGGGCTTCCGTCCATTCCAACGCGATCCTCAGACTCTGGCGCGCCCCTGGGCGATTCCGGGCACGCCGGGTCTCGAGCACCGCATCGGCGGTCTCGAGCGCGACGCCGACACCGGACATATCTCGTACGAGCCCGACAACCACCAGCGCATGACCGACGCGCGCCTGGCCAAGGTACGGCAGATCGCCGCCGACATTCCGGAGCAGGAGATCCAGGTCGGTGAGCCGCGCGGCGCACTGGCTGTGGTTGGCTGGGGCTCCACCTACGGGCCGATCTACCAGGCCGTGAAGCGTGCCCGGGAAGAGGGACTGGCGGTCTCGCACCTCCATCTGCGGCACCTCAACCCTCTGCCAAAGAACCTCGGGGAGCTGTTACGAGACTTCGACCGGATCCTGGTGCCGGAGATGAACACGGGCCAGCTGGTCACGATCCTGCGGAGCACGTACCTGGTGGAGGCGGAGGGCCTGGGCAAGGTGACGGGAAAGCCGTTCAAGGTGAGTGAGATCCTCGACGCGATTCGCGCCAGACTGGAGCGCTAGCATGATCGCCCCCAACGAGACCGCGCCGTCGGCCAAGGACTACGCCTCCGATCAGGAGGTGCGCTGGTGCCCCGGGTGCGGGGATTACGCCATCCTCAAGGCGATGCAGAAGACGCTCGCCGATCTCGCCGTGGAGCGCGAGCGCACGGTGTTCGTATCGGGGATTGGCTGCGCCGCCCGCTTCCCC
>JBDGXT010000354.1:0-2099 GCA_039584455.1 Gemmatimonadota bacterium | reverse complement strand
CGCCTCGGTGGAAGTTCAGCGCCGTGGCGGCGTCGAATCGTCCAACCCGGTGATCATGCACGGCGATGTCCTCCACTGCGATTTCGGCGTCACGGCGCTGGGACTCAACACCGACACCCAGCACATGGGCTACGTGCTGCGCCCCGACGAGACCGACGCGCCCGCAGGACTGAAGCAGGCGCTGGCCGCGGGCAATCAGCTCCAGGACATCGTGATGGACGAGATGCACACGGGGCGCACCGGCAACGAGGCCTTGCGAAGGTCGCTATCCCGGATGCGTGACGCCAGCATCGACGGCACCGTCTACAGCCATCCCGTCGGCGACCACGGCCACGGCGCCGGCCCGCTGATCGGCCTCTGGGACCGCCAGGAGGGAGTGCCCGGCCGCGGCGACGTACCGATACGGCCGAACACCTGGTACTCCATCGAGCTGCAGGCCACCTCGCCGGTGCCGGAGTGGGACGGCCAGCCGGTGCGCATGGCACTGGAGGAGGACGCGTACATAGACGCCGACGGCGTGCGGCGCTGGGTGCTGCACCGCCAGGAGCACTTCCACCTCGTCCGTTGACGCCGGCAAGAACGTCAGAGGAGGATTCACGAAAGCAGCCCGGCGAGTAGAGAAGAAGTAGCTGGTAGAGGCGCCCATCGCCGTGTGAGGGTCATCCACATGGAATCGAACCTCCCTGAAGCCACACGCTTGATTCAGGAAGCCCTAACGGGCCCCCCTGGCCTTACCGAACTGAAGACAGAATCGGGACAGGTAGTACAGGTCGAACGCGATCCGGAACCGGGTATCCAGCTACATCTGGTGTTTCCCGGCACCCAGGAGAGGCACGACAGCTGGACCGCACTCAGTGTGCGCGGTCGAGGACAGGCCGGGGTTATATCCATCTATCGTGCCCTTTCTGCCGGGGGTGGAGGCGGTAGTGATGATCTTCGGCGAGACCGTCCACGTTATGTGGCGGCCATCTGGGGCCGCCGCGTGTCAGGTGCCCGACATCGAGCCCGATGAGAAACTCGAAGAGCTGGGGCGGCGACTGAAGTCTGCCCGAGAGGCCGCAGCGGGAGCCGACCCGGAGTCACGGCCCAAGGCCTGTGTGAACGTGAAGGCGATCATCGATTCCCTCGGCCCGGACATGCGGGAGAAGCTGGAGGAACTATGGCGGCACATGCAGCCTGATCCTGAAGTCATCGCTCAACTGGAACGAACATTCGAAAACGCTGCAGAGGCGAGTATTGAAGAAGGGTGGCGTTTGATGGACCGGAACGATACAGAGACGCCGGTTCGCGCCCTGAGCGCCCGATTCGAGCGTGACGCCTACTCCCGGCGACTCTTCATGATGGCGCTCGGCCGCAGCGTGATGTTGATTCATTGTCCACGAGAGCCTAAGGCTACCTGAACCCGACCAATAGGCCGAAGAACGAACTGTATGGCAGTAAGGAGGGCAGACTCATGATGACGCCGGATACCGGCAGCGCCGAGAGTGCGATCAAGAACCAGCATCACGAGGCGACTGCGGCATTGTCCAAGGGAGACCTGGACAGCGTGATGTCCGCCTACGCGGACGACGTGATCTCGCTGCCGCCCAACCAACCAGCGCTCGTCGGCAAGGCGGCCGTGCAGGCGATGTGGGAGGAAACGCTGACCGATTTCGCCGTCGAGATCTCGGTCGATGTAGAGGAAGTAGAGGTGGCGAGCGGCTGGGCGTTCGAGCGCGGCACCTTCAACATGAAATTGAGCCCGAGGGCGGGGGGCGCGCCGATCGAGGATACCGGCAAGTACCTCGACGTCTTGCGGCAGCAGGCAGACGGGAGCTGGAAGTACTCACGCGTGTCGTGGAACAGCAGCCAGCCGGCCACCTGAGATTTGGCCATGCTGACCCAACTGGGGCACTTTCCGCCGGCACCGGAGCGTAACTAGGCGTGTGGCCGCTGTAGACGTCGCACTGGAGTTCGTCGACCGCATCAATCGGCGGGACGTCGACCTCCTCTGTGAGCTGATGACCGAGGACCATCGCTTCGTCGACTCCGACGGAACGGTGGCGGTGACCGATCGCGAGTCGATGCGGGAGGGGTGGCGCGGCTACTACGCCATGGTC
>JBDGXT010000353.1:0-3941 GCA_039584455.1 Gemmatimonadota bacterium | reverse complement strand
GAAGTGCGGCGAGTGTCGAACTTGTGTTCAGCCTGTGTTCAGCCTGCGGGTAGGGGAATCCCCTAGGGCGTGACGACCCTCACCCCGTCCGGCACCTCGAACCGCAGCTCGGCGGCTGCAATCGGTGCGTTGGCGCGCAGGTTCGCCAGCACCAGGGTGCGCCGCTGTCCCGAGGCTTCGGTCACCTTGATGCGCCGCAGCAGCCCGTCGCTGCGCGCGATGGCGATCTCCGCGTCGCGGAACGGCATGTCGTCGCGCTTGGGCACCAGGTACACCACGTCGGTGATCTCGTTCCCCACGGTCTCCTCGCCTACGTAGCGCGCGTCGTAGCGCTCCAGCGGACCGTCCACGAACTGGCCGATGAGTTGAGGGGACGACGGGCCGTAGCGCGGGATGGACTGGCGGATCACCTGGTCGGGCACGCTGCTCGGCGCGAACGCCCAGAGCCACTCGCCGTCGGCCACCACCCGCTCGCCCGTAGGCTCGGTCCAGCGCATCGCGAAGCGCTCCGGCGGATCGAGGAACAGCACTCCGCGCGTGACCTCCGGATCGCCCAGCATGGGATTCACCAGGATCTGCGCAAACTCGGCGGTGAGGGTGTTGGTGGCGCGGTAGGCGCGCTCGGCACGGGCCAGGGCCGTCGCCGCGTCCTGTGCGGCGACGGGAGCCGCTGCCGCGAGGAGTGCGGCGAGGGCGGCGGTTGACGTGGCGAGCGTGCGACTCACCCGCTCACTGCCAGCGCGTCGGCAGCCGCGTGGCTACGGAATGACATTCAAGCCGCGCAGTGTGGCGGCCGTGAGAAACAGCGCCCACGCCAACACGGTGACCGCAGCGTGGAGGCCGCTTCGCCTCGACGTAGCGAGCGCCACAAAGATGGCGAGCGCCACGACGTTGAACATTCCCGCCGTGGTGAAGCCGCGCCCCAGTAGCAGGTCGACGCCGAGCACCCAGAGCTGCAGTAGTCCGAGGGCCCCGAAGAACTGGGGGCTCACCGCAAAGTAGTGTGCGCGCAAGTCGGTCGTCTCGGCGTCGCTCGGCAGCAGCAGGCCGCTGGCGAAGAACAGCAGGATTGGCCCGGTGACCACATACAGCAACCCTCTGAACTGCCACTCCTCAACGTCGAGCAGGCTGAGGGTCTGCCAGAAGAGACTGAGGGCCACGAGCAGGAGCAGCACCATCCAGCTCGCATGGAACCAATCGATGCGCAGCGGCGTGCGGCGGTCGACGACGGTGACGATCGCGGTGAGCACGTTCCCGATCCCGAGACTCAGCAGGATCACGAAGATGATCGCGACGAGCAGGGCGTTGGTGATGTCCACGAGTCCTCCTGTCCGGAGTCAGGTGTGATGCGCGCTCACGCGCTCACGGCCGGCAGGGGCTCCGCCACCGAGCGCCCGATCGCGTCGGTGATCACGCGGATCTCCCGCATCAGCTCGGCGAACTGCTCGGGGTAGAGACTCTGCGCGCCGTCGGACAGTGCGCGGTCGGGCTGGGGATGTACCTCCACGATTACCCCGTCGGCGCCTGCAGCCACGGCGGCCCGCGCCATGGGAATCACCTTGTCGCGCCGGCCGGTGGCGTGACTCGGATCGGCGATGATCGGCAGGTGTGACAGCCCGTGCACCACGGGAATCGCGGCGAGGTCGAACACGTTGCGCGTCGAGTTGTCGAACCCGCGGATGCCCCGCTCACACAGAATCACGTCGTGATTGCCCTCCGCCAGGAGATACTCGGCCGAGAGCAGCAGCTCGTTGATCGTGGCCGCGATGCCGCGCTTGAGCAGCACCGGCTTGCCGGCGCGGCCCGCGCGCTTGAGCAGCGAGAAGTTCTGCATGTTGCGCGCGCCGATCTGGATGACGTCGGCGTACTGCGCGACCAGATCCACACCCTCGGGATCTATCGCCTCGGTCACGACCAGCAGCCCCGTTTCCTCTGGCTTGAACGCGCCGCCGCGCAGCATGGCGGCGCCGGAAGCACGCACGGCGCGGGCGGCTTCCAGGATCTGCTCCTCGCTCTCGACGGAGCAGGGACCCGCCATCACCACCACGTCGTCCCCACCTATGCGCAGGCCGCCGGGGAGCTCCACCACCGTGGGCTCTTCCTTCCACTCGCGCGACACCTGCTTGTATGGCTGGGTGACGTGAATGATCTCTTTGACGCCGGGCAACGCCGCTAGGCGGGAGGCATCGACCCGTCCGTCGTTGCCGACCAGCCCCACAGCCGTGCGCTGCTTGCCCGGCATGGGGCGGGCTTCATAGCCCAGTTCCTCGATGGTGTCGACGACGCGCTGGACCTCGTCTGCGCTCGCGCCGTGCTGCATCACGACCAGCATGGTTACGTCCCTATGACAAAACGGTCGCCGTCTTGGGCGGCGACGATCTCTCCGGCGAACTCCTGGGCGGCCACCTTTGCCGGGTCGGTCTCGCCGAACACCGGGTAGAAGTGCGTCAGCACCAGCCGCCGGGCGCCCGCGGCCCGCGCCAGGGCGCCGGCCTGCGTGGGCGTTAAATGTAGCTCCATGGCGCGCTCATCAGGTAGCGAGCACTCGGCCAGCAACAGGTCGCAGCCCGCCGCCCAGCGCGCCAGGGCGTCGCTCGGCCCCGTATCTCCCGTGTACACCAGGTGGGCATCGTCGGTTCGCACGGCGTACGCGACGCTGGCCGCGGTGTGGGGAGTGTCGCACGCCGCGAGCGTGACGCCGGCGGCCAGCTCACGGCTCTCGCCCGGGGCGAGCTCGATCAGCTCCTGCGGGAACTCAGGCTCCAGCACCCAGTCGCCGAACGCGCTGGCCAGCCGCTCGAGCCGTAGCCGTAGGCCCGGCGGTCCCAGCAGGGTGAGCGGGGCACTGCGGGCCGGCTCGATGCCCCAGCGCAACGCGAACAGGTACGCCGCCAGCTCGCCCCAGTGGTCGGGATGGAAGTGAGAGATCGCCACGTGCGTCGCCTCGGCCCACGGCACGCCGAACGTGGCCGCGCGGTGCAGCACCCCGGCGCCGCAGTCGAGCAGCAGCTTGACCGTTCCGGCCTCCACCCAGTAGGCGGGGCCCGTGCGCTCGGGCGTGGGCGCCACCGTTCCGCTGCCCAGCACCACGAGCTCCATGGTTAGAAACCCCGTCCCATGAACACGATGCGCTTGAAGAAGGTGCCTTCGGGCGCAACCAGCCGAATCAGATAGATGCCCTGTGGCACCCGCGATCCGTCGGCGGCCGTGCCGTCCCACTGCAGGTTCGGATCGCAGCTGCCCGTCTGGCCCACGTCGGGTCGGCCGTAGCGCCCCGCGTCGAGTTGTCCGGGGAGCGCCGGGGTGGGGATGAGCGTCCGCACCACGTGCCCGCGCGTGTCCAGGATGTCGAGACGGGTCTCCCCCCCTTGGGCCAGGTCGAACCAGATGCACGTCTCCAGCTGCCCTGTGGAAGTGTTGGGGAAGGGGTTGGGGAAGTTCTGGAACAGCAGCGTCACGGTAGGCACGGTGTCGTCGATGATTACGAACGTGCCCTCGCTCTCGGTGATCGCGCTGTCGGCGTCCAGGTGCGCGGTCACCTGCCAACGGTAGGGGGTGTTTCGCTCCAGATCCTCCTGCGGGACGTACTGGGTCTCGGTGAGTCCCGACTCCTCGATCTCGACCTCGTCGTCGTCATCGCGAATGACCAGCAAGTCGTACACGTAGGGTCCCGGCGGCTCGATCACGTCGGGCGAGGCCCAGCGGAACACGGGCCGCGGGTCGCGGATGGTGATGCCTGCCGGCTCGTTGAGCGTGAGCAGTTCCGCCCAGGGCGGTACTACGTGCTCCATGCTGGGAAGGGTCGTGTACGTCACGCCGTCCCCGGCCACGCCGCTCACCGTGAAGGTGAGTCGGAGGCTGGGATCGAGTGCCGTCGCGACCGTCACGGAGGGGTTCGTCACTACCGTGTCGAGCAGGATGTTCAGCATGTTCGGGTCGCT
>JBDGXT010000352.1:2384-2685 GCA_039584455.1 Gemmatimonadota bacterium | reverse complement strand
CGCTGTAGAGGGCCAAGAGAAGTGCGGTCACGAGGGCGGTGCTGGCGCCACGCATGATCGTGTCCTCGTCGGGAGGTGGTGGGTCAACCGTAGTCTACCCCGTCCGGGCGGGCATTTCCACCGACGGGAGCGGCCTGGAGTGAGCACCGCTGGCACTGGGGGTGTATCATTCAGGTGCGGGCTGGCAGGAAACCCAGGGGTGTGCTGCCACGTTCGACAAGAGGGGTAGGACACACCATGTCATCGAGACCTTTCGGGTCCGAGATCGGCGGGTTGGGGGCGTGGAAACCCACGCTTCGGC
>JBDGXT010000352.1:0-2364 GCA_039584455.1 Gemmatimonadota bacterium | reverse complement strand
CGCTTCGGCGCGTGGCGGTTCTGCTGCTCCCCTTTGGGCTGGTCGCCGGACTCGCCGGCGCGCAGGAGCCGACGAGCCGCATCGTCGGTACGGTGACGGACTCGGCCACGGGCCTCCCATTGGCCGGCGTCCAGGCGACTCTCCTCGGTACGGCCCAGACCGCCACGACCAGTTCACAAGGCCGGTTCGAGTTTCTCGGGCTGGCGGCGGGGCGCTACGTGGTGCACGTGCGAACCGTGGGCTACGGTGGGGCGACGCTCGAGGCGGACCTCGCCGCAGGGGCCGTGGAGGAGTTCACGGTGGCCCTCACCGCGGTGAGCGTGGTGCTGCCGGAGGTCGTGGTGGAGGGCGAGGCTCAGCCGATCCGGGTCTCGCCGAGCTTGCAGGGCTTCTACCAGCGGGCCGCCGGAGGCTTTGGGTACTTTCTCAAGCGGGAAGATATCGAACGGATCAATCCCACCGAGACCAGCGAGCTGCTGCGTGCCGTGCCGGGCATCGAGGTCACCCGGCAGGGCGGCAACTGGGAATCCAGCATCCGCTCGGCCGAAACGCCCCTCACCATGGCGGATGGGCAGGCCACCGAGTGTCCCGTCCAAGTGTACGTGAACGGCCACATGGTCCCCACCGCGCTGGACGCCTTCAACTTCAACCCGGGCGCCATCGACCTGGTGCGCCCGCAGGACATCGAAGGCATTGAGGTCTACCGTCGCCGCACGGAGATCCCGCACCAGTTCATGCGGAGCGGCTCCTTCGGCCAGCCGCCCTGTGCGGTGATTCTCATCTGGACCCGAGAGGTGAGCTTCTCACCGTAGGTCGCGGTCTCCTTCCGTCCCGCTCCCTCCGCCATTATTAATTCGCCCATGCCCAACGCGTCGAAGCTCGAAGCGCTGATCGGCACCGTCCCGTCGATGCTCGTGGGGTACTCCGGTGGTGTGGACTCCTCGGTGCTCGCGGTGGTATCGCGGCGCGTGCTGGGCAAGGAGCGGTCGCTGGCAGCCCTGGCGCTCAGCCCCTCTTTGGCGGCCGACCTGCGCGACCGGGCGCGCGACCTTGCGCATCGGTTCGACCTCCAGCTCGCGGAGGTGTGGACCGACGAGATGGACGACCCCGACTACGTCGCCAATCCCACCGATCGCTGCTACTTCTGCAAGCGTGAGCTGTGGACGAAGCTCGCAGTGCTCGCTGCGGAGCGCGGCATCGCGGTCGTGGCCGACGGCACCAATGCCGACGACCTGGGAGAGCATCGGCCCGGGCTTGCTGCCGCTCGCGAGCGGGAAATTCGCTCGCCCCTGGCGGAGGCGGGATACACCAAGGCCGACGTGCGCGCCGCCGCGCGGGCGCTGGGCCTACCCAACTGGGATGCACCGGCCGCCCCGTGCCTGTCGAGCCGTGTGCTGTACGGGTTGTCGGTGACGCCGGAGCGGCTGCTCCAGGTGGAGCAGGGTGAGGCGGCGCTGCGCGCCGTGGGGGTCGAGGGTGATCTGCGGGTGCGGCACCGTGGGCGCGAGGCGCGCATCGAGGTGCCCGAGTCGGAGTTCCCGCGCGTGCGCAGACATCGGGAGGCCATTGGCGAGCGCCTGCTCGCGCTCGGCTTCGATCGGGTGACGCTCGACCTCACCGGCTACCGCCGGGGAAGCCTCCTCTCGGCGAGTGAGACCCCGCTCGAGTTACTCACCGAGCGTACCTGACCCTCCATGCGACTGTTCCTCGCGATCAATCTTCCCACGGACGTCCGAGAGACGCTGTGGGAGGTGGCAGCGCCGCTGCGCACGGCGCGCTATCCAGTCCGCTGGGTCGCGGCCGAAGCGATTCACCTCACGCTCAAGTTCCTCGGGGACGTGGACGACATGCGCGAGGATGAAATCGCCGCCGGCGTCGCGGCGGCGGTCGTCGGCGCCAAGCCCTTCCCGCTGAGCAGGAGATGGAGCGTCTCGGGTTTCCGACCGAGGGGCGTCCGTTCCACCCACACCTCACGCTCGGCCGCGTCAAGCGGGACGCCCGGCCGGCGGCGCTGGCCGGGCTCGCGACCGATTTGGATTCGCTGGTGTACGAGACGGAGGTGTCCGTGGAGTCGGTGGATCTGATGCAGAGCACGCTGACGCCGCAGGGTGCGCAGTACACGCAGCGCCACGTGGTCGCCCTGGCATGAGGGGCGGGTGCCTGCGGAACGCGCTGGCGCTCATCGGAGCGCTGACGGTATTCGTGGCGGTTGGGTTCGCCGCCTGGGAGTACCGTCGATCCATCGTCACGGGTGTTCGCTCGGTGGCCGGCCAGGAGCTGGCGGATGCGCCTCCCCAGGAGCCCTCCGTAGGGGTGCCGAGCGATGCGGCACTGCGTTCGGCACTGCGCAAGGAGGAGCTGATC
>JBDGXT010000078.1:0-16459 GCA_039584455.1 Gemmatimonadota bacterium | reverse complement strand
CCAAAGCGAGCGCGCAGCTCGCGCTCTTCCAGCAGCACGATCAGGTAGATGGTCGGCACGCTCAGCACGAGCAGCGCGTAGAGCCCCAGAAAATTCGCGAAGAACGCATACGCCGCCACCCAGAACAGAATCTCGACGTAACGCGGGTGGCGAATCCTGCCGTAGATCCCCTCGGTGAGCAGCGTACCGCAGTCGCTCCCTTCGCGGCGTAGCTCCGGGATCCCGGTGAGGATCGCCTTGGTCAGGTACTTACTCCGTTTCTTGGCAGTCACGATCGCCACCACCAGGCATGCGACGGCCAGGACGATCAGCGGAATGCTGGTTCCGAGGTCTGCACCCAGCAGCGTGTCACGGCCCAGGTACAGCCCTAGCATCATCGCGATGACCGGTCCGGTGAGAATGACGTACGTCCACACGGGACCGAACCGGCGCCAGAATCCCACGAAGGGATGGATCACGAACCAGAGAAGCATCCCGGGCGGAAGCGAAACCAGAACGACCACCGCCACGACGTAGCGAGCCGTGTTCATGATCCCCTCCATCCTTGCATCCTCCCCCGCACGGACGAGCTCGCTGGGCTACGCCACCAGCCGCCACACCTGAGCCACGAGGAAGCACACCGTGAAACCCATGAGCAGCGGCAGGAGCGTTGCGACCGACGTCCACCGCACACTCCGGGTCTCCCGGTAGATCGTATAGATCGTCGTCGAGCAGGGATTGTGCAGCAGGCTGAACAACATCAGGTTGACGCCGGTCAGCAGCGTCCAGCCGCCCGCTCGCAACAGATCTCCCGTCACCGATGCGCTGTCCAGCTCGAACATCACCCCCGTGCCCTCTCCCATGCCCGCGGCGTCCAACGTCATCACGGTGAGCATCAGCACGGTCGGGATGATGATCTCATTGGCCGGGATGGCCACGATGTACGCCAGGAGAACCACGCCGTTCAACCCGATTAGGATCCCGAGTGGGTTGAGCCACGACACGAAGTGCTCGGCGAGGCTCGCGTCAGCCACGCTGATGTTCGACACCAGCCAGATCACCGCGCCGGCCGGTGCGGCGAAGATCACCGCCCGCCACAGCACGATCAGCGTACGGTCGATGAGCGAGGTGTACAGTGTCTGCAACACCCGCGGCGGCCGGTACGGGGGCAGCTCCAGACTGAAGCTCGTCGCCTGACCCTGCAGCACGGTGCGCGACAGCAGCCAGGAGGCGAGGAACATCGCCACGATGCCCAGCACCGCGATGCTGACCACTGCCGCCGCCGAGGCGAGCCCCGCCAAGTGTGCCGGAACGAGCGCGCCGACGAAGATCGTGGCGATGAGGATCTGGGTGGGCCAGCGCCCGTTGCACAGTGAGAAGTTGTTGGTGATGATCGCGATCAACCGCTCCCGCGGGCTGTCGATCACGCGCGTGGACACGACGCCGGCCGCATTGCAGCCGAAGCCCATGCACATCGTGAGCGCCTGCTTGCCGTGCGCTCCCGCGCGTCGAAACAGGCCGTCGAGGTTGAACGCCACGCGCGGCAGGTAGCCGAAATCCTCGAGCAGTGTGAATAGCGGAAAGAAGATCGCCATCGGCGGCAGCATGACACTCACCACCCACGCCGTGGCAAGATACACTCCGTCGAACAGGAAGCCGGTGAGCCACCACGGCATCCCAAGCCCCGCGGAGAAGCCCGTGAGAGCCGGGTGGACGATGTCCAACAGCAGCCACGCCAGGAACGCCGAGGGAACGTTGGCGCCAGCGATGGTGAGCCAGAAGACCACCGTCAGCACGAGCAGCATGAGGGGAAAGCCGAGCCACTTGCTGGTCAGCAGCCGGTCGAGTGTGCGGTCGAAGTCGAACCTCACGCGCCGGAGACCCGTGACGCCGCTCGCCTCTGCAATCCGCCGCGCCTCGGTATAGGCCGTCTCGGTGAGCCGGTCGTGGAAGTTCGGATTCAGGGTCCAGCGAAGCTGCGAGGCCCGCTCCAGGATCTCCCGTGCCGCACGTGACGCCGCCGCGCTCCGCGTAGGGTCCCGCGCATCCTCGACGAGTCCCCCGTCCGCCAGGCTGCCGAGGTCGCCGGTGCGCACCGCGGTCTCGACCCGCGCATCGGCGTTGAGCAGCCTCAGCGCCACCCATCGCGCGTTTGGCAGGTCTGGATAGACGCGTTGGACCGTATCTGCGAGGCTGCCCACGCTCGACTCGACCTCGGGCGGCAGGTTCTGTATGTGGAACGGCGCGGTTTCGGTCACCCCCGACGCTATCCCGTCAATCGCCTCCAGCAACCGTGGGATGCCTTCCCCTTGCCGCGCGGACGTGGGGACCACCGGCACCCCTAGCTCGGTCGAGAGCTTCTGCGGGTCGACCGCCACCCCGTGGCGCTTCGCCTCGTCCATCAAGTTGAGGCACACCACCACGCGATCGGTGATCTCGAGGACCTGGAGCACCAGGTTGAGGTTGCGCTCCAGCCGCGTGGCATCCACCACCACGACGGTCACGTCGGGTTGACCGAAGAGAATGAAGTCGCGTGCGACCTCTTCGTCGGCGCTGCCTGCCTGGAGCGAGTAGGTGCCGGGCAGATCCACCACCTTGACCCGACTGTCCCGCAGCGCGAACACCCCCTCCGCCCGCGCCACCGTCTTGCCCGGCCAGTTCCCGGTGTGCTGCCGCAGCCCCGTGAGCTGGTTGAACACCGTGCTCTTGCCGGTATTGGGATTCCCCGCCAGCGCGACCAAGTAGTCCCACTTGTCCGGCTTCAGACCCAGTTGGACCAGGCTCTCTTCCCGGTCGGGGACGGGACGGTGGCATCCGGGAGCGGCTAGGCCGACCATCTCAGTTCAGCTCCTCGGTGCCGGTCCGGGTCACGCGAATCCAGCCGGCCTGCTCCCTGCGCAGCGCGATGAGCGCACCGCGAATGCGATACGCCACCGGATCGCGCATCGCTCCTTCCAACTCGGCCGTAATCACCGTTCCGGGCACCACGCCGAGATCGAGCAGCCGGCGCCGCTGGGGACCCTGGCACACCGGCGAGATCTCCAACACCGTCGCCTCCTCACCGGGGCGCAGCGCAGTGAGCGACTCGAATGGGCCACGCTCTTCCTCCACCACGGGTACCGCCACCGTGACGTTGCGCGCCGCCACCGGCTCGAGCGCGAACTCCTCTCCATCGGCCATGAAGCGGATCGTATCCGGACCGGCCGACACGATCTCGACCTGGGTACGCGGGGCAAGACCGAGCCGCAAGAGCCGCTCGAAGATCTCCCGTGGCTCGTCTTCCAGGTGCACGACCGCCGCCCGCTGCCCGGGCCGCAGATCGGTCAGCGCGAATCCCGTGCGCGGCGGGATCTCCCCGTCGGCCGTTGGAATCGGGTCGCCGTGCGGGTCGTACCGCGGATCACCCATCGCCGCGGCGAGCCGCTCGACCTGTTCCCCGCTGAGGGTGTGCTCCCGGGTCTCGGCTTCGTCGTGCCAGTCGGCCGGCTGGACCCCCGTGCGGTCGGCGAGATAGCGCTCCCACAGGCGGTGGGTGCGCAGCACGCGCAGCGCTTGGGTGCGTCCCACCTCGGACAGCGTGAGCGTCTCACCCTCCGAGCGGGCCAGGCCGAGCCCTTCGAGTCGCGCCACCAGCTCCGCCGCACGGGCGCGAGACATTTCCAGGGCACCGGCCACGCTCTCCCCGGTCGCGGGCTTCCCCGCGTACTCGGATTCGTGCAGGTGCTTCAGCGCATCCTCAACCCGAGCCCGTTCGGTAAGCCGCACCAGCCGGGCCAGGCGCGCCACGGCCCCCCGGCGCGGCCAGAAGACCGCGACCGACAGCGCGACGATCAGCCCGAAGACCACTAGGGCGACTGCAGGATCCACCATGATTCCGTCATCCGCTCGCGTTCTTAGGTACGCCTAACCAAGCCTCACCGGGGCACCCGCAGCGACACGCCGGCACCCACGAACCAGTCGTCGGCATCGTCGTCCAGCCCCACCCCGGCACTCAGGTCGAGCTGCAGGTTGGGCAGCACAAGCACCGTGAATCCACCGTCCAGCAGGTGCGCCGCGAGTGAGCCTTCGGTCAGCGGCACGGTGCCGAACGCCTCGGCGAACGCCCCAACCCGCTGTGCCAGTGCGACGCCGACGCTGAGCGTGTACAGCCCCTGCGTCAGCGTCCGCGATTCGCCGGTCTCCCGCCGCTCACTGAGCCACACAACGCCGACGTTGTAACTCAGGCTCACGACATCACTCAACTCGTGCGCCAGCGCAACCCGCACCGCGGGGTCCACCCTGGTCGGGCCCAATCCCTCCGTGGCAGTAGGGAGGAGCAGCTCGCCCAGTAGCGCCACCGCCGGCTTGAGGCCCTCCCCGCGAAGGAGCTCGCCCTTGAACCCGAGCCCGAGGGGACCCGCGCCCTGCGTGGTCTCCGATCCGTCCACCTGCAGGTGCCGCCACCCGGCAAACCCCAGGCGGGCCTCCCATCCACGAACGATCCCGACCCGGGCAAGCGTCCCGGGGACGCTGTGCAGCTGCACGGACCCGGCCTCGACGTAGCTCCAGCCCAGCTCCAACTGCACGTACCCAGGCGCCACCGCTACCGGCGACTCGGTCTGATCGGGCCGGTCCGTCACCATCTCGCCCGGCGTCTGCGCCGGCGCCCGCACGGGAAGCCCGACCCACACGCACAGCAGCGCGATGAGTGTCGAGGGGAGGATTGCCCGCCTCCTGGACATCAGCGGCCTCCGACGCATGAGTTAGTTCTAGCAAATATCTATATTAGGCGGCACGAATTCGCAAGAGGCGATACCGACTCCGCCTGTTGTGTCCGCGTTGGCGCCCCATTGCGACCGCGCACCTCGCACGCAGGCATGCGGTGCCTGCAACACCGGTGCAGCCACCGTATCTTCCACCACACCTCTATCCGCACGACCAATGGAACCGTTCAAGATCAAGACCGTCGAGGCGATCCCCTTCACCACGCGTGCCGAGCGGGAAGCGGCGCTCGCGGAGTCGGGCTACAACGTCTTCAATATTCCGTCGCGGCTGATCACCATCGACCTACTCACCGACTCGGGCACCTCCGCGATGTCGGATCAGCAGTGGGCGGCGCTGATGGTGGGGGACGAATCGTACGCCGGGAGCAACAACTACTTCCGCTTCGAAGAAACGGTACGGCGCATCACCGGGTACGAGCACGTGATACCGACGCACCAGGGGCGCGTGGCCGAGAACCTCTTGTTCACCACCGTCGTCAAGGAAGGCGACCACGTTCCCAACAACATCCACTTCGACACCACCCAGGCGAACATCGAGCATAACGGTGGGGTTGCGGTGAACTGCGTGATCGACGCGGCCTACGATCCCATTGCGGACATCCCCTTCAAGGGGAACATGGACATCGGCAAGCTCGACAAGGTGCTGGCGGACGTGGGAGGCGACCGCATCCCGCTGGTGATGCTCACCATCACCAATAATTCGGGGGGCGGGCAGCCGGTGAGCCTGGAGAACGCGCGCCAAGTCTCACAGTGGTGCCGTACGCACGGCATCCCGTTCATCTACGACGCCTGCCGCTTCGCCGAGAACGCCTACTTCAACAAGGTGCGGGGCGGCACAGACGGTGAGATCCCCGCCATCGTGCGGGAGTTCTTCTCGCTCGCGGATGGCTGCACCGTGTCGGCCAAGAAGGACGGGCTGGTGAACATGGGTGGGTTCGTGGCACTCAACAACGACGAGCTGTCCACGCAGATCACCAACATGCTCATCCTGATCGAGGGCTTCCCCACATACGGGGGCCTGGCCGGTCGCGACCTGGAGGCGATGGCACAGGGGTTGGAGGAGGTGCTCGACGAGCGTTACCTGGCACATCGCATCGGCCAGATCCAGCAGTTCGGTCAGCGCCTGACGGATGCCGGTGTGCCGATCGTGCTCCCTGTGGGCGGCCATGCCGTGTATCTCGATGCCAAGCGGTTCCTGCCGCACATCCCGCAGGAGCAGTTCCCCGCACAGGCACTCACCTGCGCGCTGTACCTGGAGGGCGGGATTCGCGGCGTGGAGATCGGCGGGCTCATGTTCGCGAGTCACGGGGAGTGGCCCGAGCTGGAGCTGGTGCGTCTGGCCGTGCCGCGCCGGGTCTACACGGCCAGCCATCTGGGCTACGTCGCCGATGTGTGCACCGCGCTCTACCGGGAGCGGGAATCCATCCACGGACTCAAGATCACCTACGAGGCGCCCGTGCTGCGGCACTTCACGGCGCGGCTCGAGCCGGTGGCGTAGCTCGGCGCGGCAATGATGGGGGAACCTCGGGCACGGCGCTAGCGCCACTCGTTCTGTCAACCACCATCCGTGCGCTCAGGAGGTTTGGCAATGCTGAAGGACTTCAAAGAGTTCGCCATGCGCGGCAACGTCGTCGACATGGCAGTCGGCATCATCATCGGCGGTGCCTTCGGCACCATCGTGAAGTCACTGGTATCCGATGTGATCATGCCGCCTATCGGTTGGATGCTCGGCAACGTCGACTTCTCCAACCTCTTTCTCACGATCGCCGACGGGGATCCCGCGGGACCATACGGGACGCTCGTTGACGCCCAGGGTGCCGGCGCCGTCACGATCAACTACGGCCTGTTCTTCGACAGCGTCGTGAGCTTCCTGATCGTGGCGTTCGCGGTGTTCCTGTTGGTGCGCAGCATCAATGCGATGAAGCGCAAGGAGGCGGCGGCACCGCCGCCGCCTGACAAGAAGGACTGCCCGCATTGCTGCTCGACGATCTCCATGAAGGCGACGCGTTGCCCCAACTGCACGTCGGAGATCAGGGCGGCATAGCAACGAGGTGACGGAGGGGGACGGATGGCAGCCCTCAAGACGCTGCTCTTCACCGTGTTCGTCCCCGGAACGGTCGCCGGGCTGGTGCCGTACCTCCTGGTGGGGGAAGGTACGGGCGGAGCCGTATCGCTCGGCGTCGCGCGCTGGTTCGGCCTCGTTCCCATCCTGGCCGGGCTGGTGATCTACCTGCGCTCCGCCTGGGACTTCGTGGTGGCCGGTCACGGTACACCGGCGCCCATCGATCCGCCGCAGCATCTGGTCGCGCGCGGGTTCTACCGCTTGTCACGCAATCCCATGTACGTGGGCGTGCTCGCGGCGTTGCTGGGCGAGGCGGTTCTGCTCGGCTCACCCACGTTGCTGGCGTACGCCGTTGCGGTGGGCGTCGCATTCCATCTCTTCGTCGTGCTGTACGAGGAGCCTACGCTTTACCGGCTATTCGGAAAGGCGTACGAGCAGTACTGCACGCGGGTGCCGCGGTGGCTTGGGCCACCCCGGGGATCGGTCGGTCCTACGACTCCCTCCGATCCACCCGCTTGAGAAATTCCTGCGTGAAATCCGCCTCGCCTTCCCGCTCGCGGGCCAGCAGATCGCGCATCTCCGCCAGCTCCCGTTGCGCGACATCCGCCGCCGGTGTGCCAGGGTAGCGCTCGCAAAGGAGCGTGAGCTCTGGAATGGCCCGGCGCGGGGTCCGTAGTTTGTAGATGTACAGCTCGATGAGCTCCTGCGTTATCACCAATCCCTGGAGGCCCTTGAGCTTCGACTCCGCACGGGCTCGCTCGAACCACGAAGCGGCCTCATCGTACCGCGCCATGTGGTCCCGCAGCAGTCTGGCCAATCGGAAGTACGGCTCCGGATCTTCCGGATACTCGAGGCACGCCACCTCGTAGGCCGCCGCCGCGTCCTCGTACTTTCCCCGCGCCACGAGGGAGTCGGCTTGGGAGTACTCGCGCCGGACTGCGGTGCCCCCCGGGTTGTAGATCGCCTGGGCGGCGCGGCCTGCCGAGCGTGCCGCAACCTGGCTGAACACCAGGGCGACCAGAATGGAACCCGATGACCGCGAACAGAAAGGGGTTGCCACCCAGCTTGGCCGCGAGGAGCGAGCCGGCTGGGATGCCGCCGAAGAGACCAGCAAACGAACCCCACACCACCGCCTGGAGCACGTAGGCGCGCTCGCTAGCGTCGCCATCTTTGAGACGGCCCATCCCATATAGGGCCTCACCCGCGGCGCGCCGTCAAGCGCGGGTCACCCGGCTGGTCGCCGGGCAGCCCTCGCGCCATCTTAGCGCCAGGCAATCCGCTCGATCCTCGCCACTCCAGGAGACCCGCCGTGACCAGCCCGGTATTCACCCTCGCTTCCGTGCTGCTGATCTCGACGCTCTTCATGTGCGGCGACCTCTCGGCCCAGTCGCCAGGAGCATACCTCGGCCACCTGACGTGGCCGGAGGCCGAGCAGCGACTGCGGGACGCGCCGCTAGTGATCGTCCCCTTCGGGGCAGGCGCCAAGGAGCACGGCCCGCACCTCCCCATGAACGCCGACCAAGCGGTGATGGAATACCTGCTGCGGCAGGCGGTGGACTCACTCCCCGTGGTGGTGGCGCCGCCGATCCTGCACGGCTGGTTCCCAGCATTTCGCGCCTTCCCCGGAACGGAGGTGCGCGACCCAGACATCTTCACGCGATACATCCTCGAGGTTGCACGGTCGCTCGTCTCCCACGGCGCCCAGCGCATTGTGTTTCTCAACACGGGGATCCGCAACGCCACCGGTCTCCCCATCGCGATCGCCGCGCGCGAGCTGCGCGTTGAGACCGGCACGCCGACGCTGGTGATCTCCTGGGACGATCTCGAGACCGCGGAGCTGGCTGCTCTGGGGGAGCAACGTACCGGCGGACACGCCGACGAGATCGAGACCTCGATCCACCTGGTGCTGCAACCCGAGCTGGTGCACATGGACCGAGCCGTCGTGAGCTACCCGGAAGGTGACAGGTCCGTGGCTCCGGGATACCGTCCCGGGCTCTACGCGCGCGACCCCGACGACCCGGCCTACTCGACGACAGGGCTCACGGGCGATCCACGCCTGGCCACCAGGGAGAAAGGCGAGCGGGCCATGGCCATCATGACCGCGCGGTGGGTCGTGGCACTGCGTGCGTTCGCCTACGCACCGCTCGTCCGGCGCGACTGAGCGAAACATGAAGACGATCGGCCTGCTGGGTGGGATGAGTTGGGAGTCCACCCAGACCTACTACAAGCTCATCAACGAGGCCGTCCGCGACCGACTCGGAAGGCTGCACTCTGCCCAGTGCGTGCTCTACAGTGTGGACTTCGAGCCGATCGAGCAGCTGCAATCGACCGGCGCATGGCAGGCGGCCGGAGCGATCCTGGCCGACGCCGCGCGCCGGGTGGAATCTGCCGGTGCCGACTTTCTGGTGCTGTGCACCAACACCATGCACAAGGTGGCCCCGCTGATCGAGGCGGCGATCGAGATCCCGTTGCTGCACCTCGCCGACGCCACGGGCGAGGCCGTCAAGGGCGCCGGCTTTGAGACCGTCGGTCTCCTGGGCACCCGGTTCACCATGGGAGAGGACTTCTACCGCGGACGGCTCACCGAGCGCCACGGCCTGGAGGTGCTGATTCCCCCCGAGCCCGAGCGTGAGCTGATCGATCGGGTGATCTTCGAGGAGCTGTGCCTGGGAAAGTGCCTGGACGGCTCCCGTCGACAGTACCTGGAGATCATCGACCACCTGGCTGAACGCGGCGCCCAGGCGGTGATCCTGGGATGCACCGAGATCTCACTTCTCGTCCAGCCGACGGACACTTCGGTGCCGCTGCTCGACACCACGGCCATCCACGCCGAGAAGGCGGTGGAGTGGGCGCTGGCCGGATAGCACCACTGCTGCGCGAGGCGAGACGAGAACGGCCCCGCTTCGGCAACGCCGAGCGGGGTCGCGTCGCGCGGTGATGGAGCACCTAGAAGTGCGTGGAGTACTGCCCCCCCGCAACGAGCGTCCAGTCCGTCTCGAGTTGCGGTCCGTCCAGGTCTTGGTAGAAGGGGATCAGGCCCTCGACTGCGATGCGCAGTCCCTTGAAGAACCCGCTCATGATGTAGGTATTGAGTCCCATCCCCACATCGGCACGAGTGAATGCCCTGAGCAACGGATCGGCCGTCGGCACGAACGTCGGGTCGAGCGCCGGGTCCGCTCCCTCAATGTTCTGCTGCCGCGTGACCACGCCCCGCAGTGAGGCGCTGACCTCCGGAATGAACTTGTACGCCAGCCACCCGGTGCCCATGTACGTGTCACCAAGAGTGTAGCTCCGGCTGTTGGTGCCCAGCCGGAACGTGCCCAGACCCTGCAGGCCCCACGACAGGTGAGTGATCTGGCCCAGATAAGTGAGTCCCCCGGTCACGTCCCAGGTGCCCGACCCCGTCTGCATTGGATAGGGCAGTTGCTGTACGTCCGGTGCACTGGCTGGTGTGACGTCTTGTCTGTTGATAGACCCAGTTGGAATGCCGAGGCCGACATTGAGATGGACACTCTGGCGATCCCACTTGGGGAGCTGGATCAGGCCACCGAGCTTGATGTCGCCTACCCCGCGGGAGATGGTGGTGAAGGTCCGGGCATTCCGCGCCATGTGGTCCATCAGGTTCTGATGCACCGGTACCATGAGCGTGAGCGTCACGAAGTCAGCCGGTGCGTACATCACCCCGAACATGTGCATCTGCATCGGCATGCTCGTGGGGGTCACCGTAAACTGGTAGTCACCGGATGGGTCGACGACGGACCAGTTGGTGACCTTCTCGGTTCCGACACGGCTATCCTCCATGACCATGTACATGTAGCGATAGGACAACATGATCTCGCCGGCATGATGCGTATGGTCTCCCATCACCCCGAGCGGCGCGTGACCGTCGGCGCGGGAGGAGGTCCATTGGGCGTGACCGAGCGATGCTCCACACAGGAGTAGCGAGACTGTCAGGAGAGTGGTACGGATCATTGGCGCAACGCTCGTTCGCGGGTCAAGTCACGGGTATTCAACGGAGGGCGATCAGTCTATGTTCCGGCTCAGGTCATGGCAAGGAGGTCCGATGCGCTCGGTGGCCATTTCGCTCGGTGCCGCGATACTGCTCGGCGTCGCCATCACACCAGCAACCGCTCAGCTCAACTCCATCCCCGTGTACACCTCCCCCAAGGGTGGCACCGGAATCTCCGTCTTCGCCGACTACGGCAAGGGATTCAACGAGGAGTCGGGGCAGAACCGTGCCCTCGCCGCTCGCGCGGTGATCGGGCTGGCGATGCTCCAACTGGGCGCAGGGATCGGCACCGTCAACCCAGAGGTCGCCGGGGAGCGCCAGAACTCCTTCCAGTGGATGGCCACCGCGGCACTGCGCCTCATCGGCGGAGGCGTCATGCCCCTGGCCGTGAACATCCAGGTCGGTTACGGGCGCGTCGAGATCGCCCAGGATTCGACGGAGGTCAACATCCCGATCAGCGTGGGTGTGGGGCTGAGTCCACCACTCCCGGGGTTCTCCCTCGAGCTGTGGGCAGCCCCCCGATACTCGGTGCGCGACCTAAAGGTGGGTGATCTCAGCCTGAGCCAGAACGGGTTCGGCGTCTCGGCCGGCGTAGACCTCGGCTTCAGCATGGGGCTCGGGGTGCACGCCGCGCTCGATTGGGAGTATCTCGGGGCGGAGTCGGGAAGCATCTTCGATCTGCCATCGACCAAACCTGCGGTCTTCGGGGTGGGCGTCAGCTACAACTTCAAGTTGCCGGGAGGGATCTGACGAAGGCGGTGGCGGGCGGTGATGCCGGGGCTCTTTCTTGCACTCGAGTGTGGCTCGTCGCTCTAATTCACCCACCTCCACTCGAGTCCATTCGAGTCCGTCAGCAGCAGCGTTACCCCATCGGCCTGACCCTCCTGTACACTGCCAACCTCATTCGTGACCGTGATATCCTGCTTCAGCAGCGTGTACGTGCATTCCGTGCGTAGCCTGCCTGAGATACCCGTTTCGAGGCCCGATCGACACGTGCCGTCAGCCTTCAACTCCATCCAACCACTGAGGATGGGGATCGTGTTGGCCTCGATCTGAATCAGGAACGGGAGCCCGTTGCCGTCCACCGCGACGAGCGAGTAGAACCCGGCCACGTCCGCGGGACCGAATCCGTTGCCGCAGCCCGCAAGCACGCCAGCACACGAGACTATAAGCAGCACTGACCTGAGAAGTCGCCGAATACTATTGCTCCTGTGCAAGGGTCTGGGAAGCTCTTGGGGGGCGAGCGGCCCAGATGACACCGCCTGTGGACCCCCTAGAATACCGCCCGACCCGCCACGGGGTTCCCAAACCGGCAAGAAACCAAGATAGCCTGAGGCACTTGGCTCGGGCAGCCCCCTACGGCGACGCCGCCGGCAACCGTCTATATTCCCACCGGACAACGAGTTGGCGATCACGCCTGACCAGGGAGGGGAGTGATGGGAGTGCTGCGGGGACTCAGGCCGGTCGATTACCTGCTCGTCATCTTCAATGCCGGCTTCGGCCTGCTGTGGCTCACGGCGCTGTGGCGCAGTCCGGCCGCTCCGTGGCTGATCGCGGCGCACGCCGCAGCCATCACACTCTCCATCCTGGCCGGCAGGCTCGGCGACGACGCGTCACCCGTGGGCCACGCCCTGCGGGATCTCTACCCCATCGTGCTCATCGCGCTCTACTGGCTCGAGATGGGCCTGATACGGCACACCTTCCACACGAGCACGTTCGACGCGCCGATCGCCGCGGCCGACGTCTGGCTGTTCGGGCGGCATCTGCAGGAGGTGTGGGCACCCGCCATGCCACAGCTCTGGTTCAGCGAGTTCATGTTTGCCGTGTACTGGGTGTACTACCCGATGGTCTTCCTCACTCCGCTGATCCTGGTGCTGCGAAAGCATCCCCAGACGCGGCGCGTGATCTTCGCCACGACCGTGGCGTATCTCGCCTGCTACACCATGTACGCCTTTCTGCCCGTCGACGGACCGAGTCATACCGTGCAGCGCTTTCAGGGACCGCACACGGAGGGGTTCTTCTATCAGCTGGTGATGGGGGGGACGCACGCCGCCGACTCCATGGGGACGGCCTTTCCCAGCTCGCATGTGGTAGGGGCGGTCACGGTGGCGCTGCTGGCGGTGGCGTGGTTCTCACGACGCTGGGGAGCACTGTTCATCCTGGGTGCACTGGGTGTGACGCTCTCCACTGTGTACACTCAGGGGCACTTCGCTATTGACTCGGTAATCGGCGTGGTCTTCGCGATCGCGGTTTACTTCCTCGTGACACCGTTGCTGGAGCGGACCTTCAGGGGCAGGCCATTTGCCGGGCCAGCCCCGCCACCCGACTCCCCAGTCCACGCGCCTTCTCGAGAAACTGCTCGTTGACCTGACCGGCCTCCGAGAGGAATGGGGCCTCTTCAGTCACCGCGGACGCTCCGAACGCACTCTGCCACTCGCCCCCTCCGACCACAATCATCCCATAGATCAGCATGGACCGCAGGATGGCCAGCTGAGTGGTCTCCTCCCCCGCGGAGATTCCCCCGGCAGACACGAAGGCGGCGCCTAGCTTGTCCCGCATCTCGCCGCCCAGGAAGGGCCAGCGGAGGATGAACTCCTGCACCGGCAGCGCCACGTTAGCGTTGTGAACAGGACTACCCACGATGACCGCGTCTGCTCCAACGAGCTGCTCAGTAGTGACGCTGTCGACGGGGAGCACGGCCACGTCTGCTCCCCCATCGATCGCGCCGTTGGCCACGGCTTCCGCCATCACACGGGTCCGCCCGGTTTGGCTGTAAGCCAGCGATCGCGATGCTCCGCGACAAACGCGTCGTCGGTGAGGTGAGGATACGCGGCGAGCACCCGATCGATCTCCTCCGTCTGGCCCGGAGACAACCGCTCCTCCAACCGAACGCACCAAGTGCCCTCCAACAGTCCCTGGCGGCGTAGCACCTCGTGGATGCCGGGGACGCATCCCGCGTAGCCGTTGGCCACATCGAAGATCGCGCTGTTTGCATCTGTCAGCTCGGTGGCCAGCGTGAGCAGCTCGGGCGGCGCCAACTTGCCGCTCGCGACAATCTCACGACATTCAGCGTGCAGCTCCGCCGCACGCCGTGTCCACACGGCCCATTGCCCGAGTAGGCCTCCAACGAACCGTACTGGAGGGTCATCACCGACCCGAAACTCCGTGAGCAGGTCCAGTACAATGCGATCGTCGTTGCCCGTGTACAGGGCGATGTCGGCCGTGCGTCCCGACTCGGCGACTGCGCACACCACCTCTACTGTGCGGGAGCGGTCGAACGGAGCGATCTTGATTGCGACGAGGTCTTCGAGCTCCAACAAGTCGGCCCAGAACGCGCCGGGAAGATCCCGACCGCCTACCGCTGGCTGCAGATAGAACCCCATCACCGGCATGATCTCACAGACCGCGCGTACGTGGTCGACCAGTTGTGCGTGCGAGTGTTCGGCGAGGCCGGCCAGCGACACCAGGGCGACATGAAATCCCAGCCGCTGCGCCAGCGCCGCTTCCGACGTAGCCTGCGGCGTGTCACCCACGACGCCGGCGACCCGGACGATGGAGCGGCGGGCCCGCTCGTCAGCGTCCACGGTACTGGCGGCCAGTGACAGCACGGGTTCGTATAGACCTACAGCGGGGTCGTGGATCGCGAACTGAGTGGTGTGGACACCGACGGCGATTCCGCTCGCCCCGGCGTCCAGGTAATAGCGGGTCAACGCCGCCTGGCGCCGCTCGTCCAGCTTCCGGTCAGACGTCAGTGCCAGCGGGTGTGCAGGAATCACCCCCCCTTCTAAGAGGCGGGCACGCACATCGAGCGCCATCAGAACTTCCCCTCCCGCTCCTCGAAGTGTGTCGGCAAGCCCAACGACGCCTTGCCCGCCCGCACCCACTCCGCCACCCAGTGGATCAGGGTATCTACCGAGAGCGTGGGCGGCCCGAACAGCTCCTGACAGCGGGAAGCGTCGCTCAGTAGCGCGGTCGAGGCTTCCTCCCCGGCGAACGCCGGCTCCCGATTCAGCAGCTCACCAAGCTGCTCGGCCAGTGTTCTCACCGAGAGCTTCTCGGAGCCGGTGACGTTGAGGGTGGTCGGCGGGACTCCGCAGTGCGCGAGCGACCGCAAGGCGATCGCGTTGGCGTCGCGCTGCCAGATGACGTTGACATAACCCATCGTGAGGTCGACGGGCTCTCCCCGCCAGAGGCGGTCGGCCAGGTCACGCAGCACGCCGTACCGCAGCTCCACGGCGTAATTCAGTCGCAGGATCGCAACGGGCGTCTGCTGAGCCTCCGCTAGAAACGTGACCACGCGCTCCCGCGCCACCACCGATTCGGCGTACTCACCAATCGGCCCGAGCGGATCGCTCTCGACAGATCCCGTGCCAGTCGTGGGAGTCAGCGGATACACGTTTCCGGACGAGAACACCACCGTCCGTGACGTGGGGAAGCGCTGCAGCACCATCCCGGGTAGCACGGCGTTCAGCGTCCAGGTGGTCGAGGGGTCGTTACTCGTGCCGAACTTCTGACCCGCCAGGAACACCACGTTGGGTGCGTCCGGCAGGTTCGCCAGCGCCGTGGGATCGAGCAGATCACACGCGGTTGTCTCGACCCCGTCCGCCTCGAGCGCCTGCGCCACTCCCGGCGTACTGAAACGGGACACCGCGAAGACACGCCGCCGCACACCGGCCTGCGCCGCGGCACGCTGAGCTAGTCGCGCTAGGCTCGGGCCCATTTTCCCGCCGGCACCGAGGACGACCAGATCGCCCTCGAGCTGCGCGGCGGCCGCGACGTCGGCAGCCTCCGGTCGCGACAGGCGCTCTTCCAGGTCGGCTAGGGTGGTCGCAGGCGACGTGATCAGACGCTCCTTGTCATTCCAGAACATACCCTCCGAGAACTGTTCGGGAGAGGATGCTGCAGGGGTGGGCACCCTGACCGAGTCTGGGTCTGGCGCTGCATCTTCGTCGTCATACGAGTCCGGCAGCGGAGGGCGCCATGCCACAGGTGGATGAGGCCGCGACTGACCCGCAGCAACTGCTCCAGCGTATCGAGCGCACGATCCTGGACGCCACGCGCTGGACTGCCTTCGAGCCCAACGACCCATCTCTCTGGACCATGGTCCAGCGGACCGTGTCGGGGGTGTTGTTCAGCTTCCGTGAGCGTGGGGATCTGAAGGGGGAGCGGCGCGACGAGGCCTACTTCGTGCGCTGCGACACCAGCACGATGACGCGCGAGGACATCGACAACGGCTGCCCGATCATCGAGGTCGGAGTAGCACCTTCTCAGCCCTCCCGGTTCGTGACGCTCCGGATCCAGCAGACGGCGGGGAAGCCTGCGCTGGAGCGGTGACCCAACACCCTTCTTACGGCGCCCAGTACCGACCGGTAGTTTGTCCTATCCACCACCCCAGAGGTATGCATGCGCACAATAGCTCTACTCCTCTGCACCCTGCTGATCACGGGCTGTTACCCACAGGCCGGCACCACCGAGGCCGACGTGGAGGCGATCACCGCCGTGTTCGCCGAGTTCGACGCGGCGGTCGCTGCAGGCGACGCCAACCGCATCCTGGCGTTGTACGCCGACGACGTCGTGAGTATGCCGCCGACCGAGGTCCCTCGCGTCGGGGTCGCCACGATGCGAGCACAAATGCAGGAATTCATC
>JBDGXT010000077.1:0-10420 GCA_039584455.1 Gemmatimonadota bacterium | reverse complement strand
CGATGACAACAGCGGCGGGTCCTGCAACTCCCACCTGACCACGGCGCTGCCCGCGACGGGGTGGTACTTCATTGTCGCCAACGCCAACTCGCCCAACGAGATCGGGAACTTCGAGCTGTCGCTGCAGGAAGGTGAGCACGCGCCGGCCGCCAGCGAGCCGTGCCGGGGGTTCACCGATCCTCGGGGCGTCCTCCAGCCTGGGGATACGGTCTACGGGGAGATCGGCGCGGAGGATCCGATGTTCGCGGACGACTCGACCAACTACCAGGTGTGGGTGATGGCGCCGGTGATGGGGCAGACCGTGAGTGTCGATCTGGTGTCCAGCGAGTTCGACGCGGCGCTCTACCTGGTGCGCGGCATGAGCGACGTCGTCACGGCCAACGACGACGGCGGCGGCGGCTGCAATGCGCGCATGGTCTTCACAGCGGAAGAGGACCGGCCGTACCGGCTGCTCATCCAGGCACTGCCGGGGGGAGCTGCCGGGAGCTTCCTGCTCGCGCTGAGCGAGGGCGCCAAGCCGGTGCTCCAGAAGTCCACCTGCGAGCCGCCCGGGCAGTAATCGGGCGGCCGGGGGCCGCACCATGACCGACCCCTCCCTCCTCCGGTATCAGGTCTGTGGCCATCCGGTGGAGCTCGAGGTGAGAGATGCAGCGCTCCTGGAGTCTCTGGGAGCGCTGTTTCCTGATTACCAGCAAGCGGCCGCAACGCCCGCGACGCCAGAGCCCGTCCGCCTCGCCGTGGATAGCCTGGGGGAGGGCTACGTGGTCGTGGACCCGCTCGGCACGAGCACCCAGTGCGCGACGCTCACCCGGCTGCTCGCGGTCTGCGAGTTCGCGCTCACCCAAACGTTCCTGGCAGGTTGTGGGGAGTTCGTCCAGCTGCACGCGTCGGGGGCCGTGGTGGGCGATGGCGCGGTGGTGGCGCTGGGGCGCGCCGGTGCCGGGAAGTCGAGCCTCGCCGTGAGCTGGCACCTTCTGGGGTACCCGGCTCTGGGCGACGACGTCGTGCTGCTCGACGGTCGAGGCTACGCCCACCCCTTCAAGCGTCTGTACGAGCTGGACGCGGGCACGCTGCGGCAGCTGGGCGTGGCCCCGGAGGAGACCTGCCTGTGGGAGCCCGGTAGCGACGAGGCATGGTACGATCCCCGGGGTGGCGCCGGCTGGGGAGCACCGGTGCCCGTGTCGCTGGTTGCGGTAGCCGCCTACCGGCCGGGTGCGGACCTAACCATCACGCCGCTGGCCCGCTCGGCCGCCCTCAACGGCCTGGTGCACTCCCAGCTCGCCGGTACCAGAGACCGGCGTGAGCACCTGGAGACGCTGGCTGGGGTGGCGGAGCACGCGCAGGTCTTCCAGGTAACGTTCGGGTCGGCGGCCGAGGCCGCCGCCGCCCTCGCCGGCGCAGCCGCGGAGCTGCGGGTGGGCGCGCCCGATCCCGCCCTGGCCCTCGCCCGGCGATTGGGGATCGGAGGCTACGTGGCCCGCCACCGCGGGCCGACAGGCTCGGAGCGTGCCGAGGACCTGGCACGGCGGCTGCGGGAGGGATTGCTGCGCGAGGCGGCCACCGAGATCTCGACCACCCTGACCGCGCGAGAGGTACCTCACTTCTTCGCGCGGGGCATCGCCCTCGCTGGCACGGTCTACGCCCCCGGGGACCGGGAGATGGCCGACCTCGATCTGTTCGTGCCTGTCCGCGCCGCGCCGGCCGCGCGGGAAATCCTGGCTGGACTCGCATACGCAGTGCTCCCCCCCGAGGAGCAGAGCGGCCCCGCTGCCCTGCGCTCCAAGGTGAACCTGTCGCGCGAGGCCGGGCGGTCGGCCATGGAGGCCGTGGCGCTCGACCTGCACTGGGGCTTCGAGCCGGTCAATCGGCTGCTCCCTCGCCCGGGCACTCCAGTGCCGGAGACCATGTGGCACGCCGAGCGACCCGGTGCTCCGGTGCCGGCTCCCGCGCCGGCCCATCACGCCGCCTTGCTGGTGCATCACCTGGTGCACCACGACCTGCTGCATGTGCGGGCGCTGCTCGATCTGGCACTGCTGCGGCGCGACCGCTGGACCGCGGACGGCGAGGCGTACGAGGAGGTCGCCCGGAGCCTGGGCGTGCTCCGGGTCGCTAGGGCGGTGCACGAGGTGTTGATGCGGGACTTCGGCTTCGAGCCCGTCGCGGGCGTGCGAGTGGCGCCGCGCGATCGACGCGGCCGGCGCCTGCAGCAGGCGCTCGTGCTCGATCGATGGCTCGCCTGGGCGGGTGCGGCCGGAGACGCGGAGCATGTGGAGATCACCGCCCGCCGGCTGCGATGCCGCGTGTTGCTGCTCGATCGCGCGACCGACGTGCGGCTGCTGGCGGCCGATGCCCTGTTCCCACCCGCAGAGCACCTGCGCTGGCGCTGGCCCGACGCGCGGTCGGACGTCGCCGCGTGGCGGCGACATCTGCGTCAGGTTGCCGGCAAGGCTCTCGGCAAACGATCTTAGCGCCATGCCCACCAGCCCATCAGGCGATCGACCCAGAGGACGCGACGACATCGTGTTCCGCCAGCTCGACGACGAGTGGGTGCTGTTCGACCCTAAGGCCGACCGGTTGCACGCCCTGAACCTGACGGCTGCGCTCGTCTGGTCCCACTGCACGGGCGAGCTCGATGCCGGCGCCATCGCCGCCACCGTGGGAGGATCGTTCGATCCGCCCGTGGCGTCGGGCGACATTCTCGCCGACGTGGAGGCCACGCTCCGGCGGTTCCGGGAGGAAGGCCTGCTCGCGTGAGCGACGTGAAGTACTACCGCGATCTGCTGGTGCAGGAGCAGCGCATCGAGGCGTTCCGCCGTGCTATCGGCGCGGTCGTGCGGCCGGGGGACCGGGTGCTCGATGTCGGGACCGGGCTCGGCACGTTCGCGTTCTTCGCGGCCGATGCGGGGGCCGACCGGGTTTACGCAGTGGAGTGCGATCCGGTGATTCACGTGGCCAAGGCGGTGGCCCGGCTCAACGGCTACGACGACCGCGTGCGCTTCGTGCGCGGTCTGCTGCCCGAGGTGAGCCTGCCCGAGCCGGTCGACGTCGTGATCTTCGAGGACTTTCCGTCACACCTGGTGGGGGGCAGCGTGTTCCGCCTGCTGCGGGCGGTGCATCAGAAGTATGTGGCGCCCGGCGTGCGGGCCGTACCCGAGGCCGGCGAGTTCTTCCTCGCGCCGGTGAGCTCGGCCGGGTTGGCCGCCGAGGTGATGCCCTTGGGGCCGTCCGACACCGCTTACGGGATCGACTGGAGTCCCTCCCGCGACTACGTCGCCAATGCACCGCTCAAGCGGGCTATCGCACCGGAGAGCCTGCTGGCGCCGCCGCAGTCGGTGGGGCGGGTGCGGTTCGACGCCGCGCCCGATGTGGACGCGGTCGGTGGGCGGGCCACCTGGCGCCTCGAGCGCGAGGCGGAGATTCATGGACTGGCGTACTGGTTCGACCTCGACCTGGGTGGCGGCGAGCGGCTCTCCAACGCCCCGGGCGCGGAGCCCGGCTCCTGGGGCCACCTCTTTCTGCCGTTCGATCCACCGCTGTGCGTGCAGGGGGGCGACGAGATCGCGGCGCAGGTCCGGGCCGAGCCGCGGGCCGACGGCGCACCGGGATGGCTCGGTTGGGACGTGGCGGCCGGTGACGAGCGGCGCAGGGGGCACGAGTTCGCGGCGGCCCCCGCCTCCCTCAGTGACCTGACCATGGCGTCGCCCGACGCGGTGCCGGCCCTGGGCGCGCGGGGAGCCACGGAGCTGAGGGTGTTGGGTCTCACAGACGGGACACGCTCGATCCGCGACATTGCCAGGGAGGTCGCGGCCGAGCGGCCCGACCTCACCCAGCCGGAGGCGGAGCGGCTTGTCGCTGAGGTCCTACACAACAAGATTGAGGTAGGGCGCGGACTCGCCCCTGAGCGAGGTGGACCATGACCGACCAGGATCGACGCGAGTTCCTCAAGAAGCTGGCCAAGACCGCCGCCTACACGGCGCCCGTGGTGTACAGCCTGGCGGCGCCGGTCGAGCTCATCGGCCAGGGGACGGCGTCGGAGCACAAGAAGCACCCCGCCTCGGGTGCCACCCAGGCCGCGCCCAGCGGCACGCAGCAGCCGGGCGGCCAGGCACCCTGGGAACGCCCCCCGCCGGGCGGCAAGGTGCCATAGTCGCCGCCGGCAACCCACGGCGGCAGGATCGATCAGCGCCCCGGTGCGGACCTTCGCACGGGGCGTTTCTCGTGCTAGACTGCTCCCCCTGACGATGGAAACCCCACACGTGAGCGGCGTGTTCTCACGAGCGACTCATGCAACGCTTTGACCTCATTGCGATCGGCGGCGGCACCGCGGGGCTGGTGACGGCTGCCGGGGGCGCGGCGCTCGGCCTGCGCGTGGCGCTCGTCGAGCGCGAGTCGCTGGGCGGCGACTGCCTGTGGACGGGGTGCGTCCCGAGCAAGGCGTTGATCGCCTCGGCCAAGCTCGCGCACCAGATGCGCCACGCCGAGCGGCTCGGTCTGGAGGGGGCCTCCCCGGTGCACGTGTTCGAGCGGGTGATGCAGCGGATGCGCGACGCGCGGGACCGCGTCGCGCAGCACGACGATCCGGAGCGGTTTCGCCGCATGGGGGTGGACGTGGTATTCGGCCGCGCCGAGTTCACGGGAGCCGATCGGCTGACGGTGGACGGGAGGACCCTGCAGGCGAAGCGCATCGTGGTCGCGACGGGGGCGGTCCCGACGGCGCCCCCGATCGAGGGTCTCGAGGAGACCGGCTACCTCACACACGCCACCGCGTTCGATCAGACCACCCTGCCGCGCCGTATCGCCCTGCTGGGTGGCGGCCCGATCGGGCTCGAGTTCGCACAGGTGTACCACCGGTTGGGTGCGCACGTGACCGTGTTCGAGATGTTGCCGCAGCTGCTGCCGCGGGAGGAGCCTGAGGCGGCCGCGGCGCTGGCCACTGTGCTCGAGACCGAGGGCATCGAGCTGCGAGTCGGCGCACAAGTGGAGCGGGTCGAGCGGACCGCGGCCGGTGACAAGGTGGTCCACGCCCGCGCCGACTCGGGCGAGTCCATGGCGGTGTCGGTGGACGAGATCTTCGTGGCGACCGGCCGGCGGGCCAACACCCAGGGGTTGGGTCTCGAGCGGGCCGGCGTGGCGGTGGAGCAGGGTGCCGTGCGGGTCGACGCCACCCTCCGCTCGACCGTGCCGGGTATCTGGGCGGCCGGCGACGTCGCCGGCGGACCACAGTTCACCCACGTGGCCGACTACCACGCCAAGCTGGTGCTGCGCAACGCGGTGTTTCCGTTCTCGGCGAAGCTGGATTACTCGGCGGTGCCCGCGGTGACCTATGTGGACCCCGAGGTGGCTCGGGTGGGCCTCACCGAAGCGGAGGCGCGGCAGCGATTCGGCACCGTGCAGGTCTACCGCCACGAGTTCAGCGATCTTGACCGCGCCATCGTGGACGGCCACGATACGGGATTCGTGAAGCTCGTGACCAGAGGCAACGGCAAGATCGTGGGCGCCACGATCGTGGCCAGCGGTGCCGGCGAGCTGCTCATGGCGCTGGTGATGGCGGTGAAGCAGGGGATCAAGCTGCCCAAGCTGGCGCAGCTCGTGTACCCCTATCCGACCATGTCGGAAGGCATCAAGCGCGCGGCCGATACGTACTACCGAGAGAAGCTCGCGGGCCGCGCCGGTGCGTGGCTGCGGCGGGTGGTGCGATGGCTGAAGTGAGCCGGCTCCGCCCGTACGTGAAGCTCGCGCTGCTGGTGACGATCGTGGCCGGCGCGGCGCTGGTCATTCGGCTCACGCCGCTTGGGGAGTTCCTCACCCGCGACGGCATGGTGCGCTCGCTGGAGGCGGTGCGCAGCTCCGCGTGGGCGCCGGTGGTATTCGTGGCAGTGTACTCGGTGGCCACGGCGCTGGCGCTTCCGGGATCCTTGATCACCATCGTTGGAGGGGCGGTGTTCGGGTTCGGGTGGGGCGCGCTGCTCAACTCCATCGGAGCGAACATCGGAGCCAACGCGGCGTTCAAGCTGGCACGGGGACTCGGCCGGGAGGGTGTGGAGCAGATCGTGGGCGCGCGTCTCCAGGGCCTTGACCGCGCGACGGAACAACACGGGTTCTGGGGCCTGTTGGTTCTGCGCCTAGTGCCGCTGGTGCCGTTCAACGCGCTCAACTTCGGCTCGGGGCTCACCGCCATTCGCTGGCGCGACTACGCCCTCGCGACCGTGCTGGGCATCCTTCCCGGCACGCTGGTGTACACGTTCTTCGCCGATGCGCTGATGCAGGGAGCCACGGGAGCCAGCGAGGCGGCCCGCACGCGGCTGTGGATCGCGGGCGGCCTGCTCGCGGCACTCTCGCTCATCCCCCTCGTCGTGCGGCGACTGGGCTTCCGGCTGCCGACCGACTCTTCGGGTGAGGCTGCACGATGAACCCTCCGCTGCCTGCTGTGGCGTGCGTCGCTGCCGTGGTGACCTTCGCCCTCGTGGCGCCGACCGCGGCTGCGTCGGCCCAGGCGCTTACCGACCACGCCGGCTTCACCGAGGTCCTGGGGACGTACGTGCGTGAAAGTCTCGTGGATTACGCGGCACTCCAGGCGAACCGCGAGGGTCTCGATGCGTACCTCGAGGAACTCGCCGGCACGGATGCGGAGGTGCTCGGTGCGGCCCCGCGCGAGGCCCAGTTGGCGTTCTGGATCAACGCGTACAACGCCTGTGCCCTGCGGCTGGTGATCGACCACTACCCGATTCGGAAGGCGGGCTTCCCTGCCTCGCTCGTGCGCTCGCTGCAGGGGGTGCCGGCCAACTCAATCCGCCAGATATCGGACACCTGGAGCCGCCAGTTCTGCGACGTGGCCGGAACGGCTCGGGCGTTGGACGAGATCGAGCACGAGATCATCCGTCCCATGGGAGAGCCGCGCATCCACTTCGCCGTGAACTGTGCGTCCCGGTCCTGCCCCGTGCTCGCGCCGCAGGCGTACACGGAGGAAGGGCTCGACGAGCAACTGGATGCCGCGGTGCGGCTCTTCGTGGCGAGCGAGCGCAACTACCGGCTGCACCGCGAGGAGCATCCCACGCTGTGGCTCAACAAGGTGCTCGACTGGTACGGGGATGATTTCGACGGGCGCGACGGCGTGGTGGCGCTCCTGCTGCGCTACGTTTCGCCTGAGGATGCGGAGTACATCCGCGAGCGCTCGCCCCGCGTGGAGTTCCTCGAGTACGACTGGACCCTGAACGACACGGCCGTGTTCGACCCGGACGGCGGCCGCTGACCCGTGGCGCCGACCGTCGGAGTTGTCATCCCGACGCTCAACGAGGCGGCCTACCTCCCCGGGATTCTGCACGACGTTGCCCACCTGGCAGTGCCGCACGAGGTCGTGGTGGCCGATGGGGGCTCGCACGACGACACGCTGACGCTGGCGCGCGAAGCCGGTGCACGGGTGGTCTCGGCGCCGCGCGGTAGGGGACTGCAGCTCAACGCGGGAGCCGCCGCCGTGGAGAGTGAGTGGCTCTGCTTCCTCCACGCCGACGTGCGGATGCCCGAGAGCGCCCGGGCCGCGCTGGAGCGCACCGTGGCCGACGCCGCCGTCCAGGCAGCCGCGTGGAAGCTCCGGATCGACGCGGGTGGCTTCTGGCCGCGGTTCATGGAGCTCGGCAACGCCCTGCGCGACCGCGTCGGGGGGCTGCCTTACGGCGACCAGGGTCTCCTGGTGCGCCGTGAGCTGTTCGCAACTGTGGGGGGCTTCCCGCCGTTTCCCATCATGGAGGACGTCGCGCTGATCCGCACGCTGAGGAGGCGTACGCGAATCGAGCGGCTGGGGGCGTCGCTGGGGGTGTCGCCACGGCGCTGGCTGCGGGAGGGGCCCTACCGAACCTGGATCCGTAACAGTCTACTGCTCTCGGCCTATCTCGCGGGGGCGTCGCCGCAGCGCCTGGTGCGCTGGTATCGCCCGGAGACGCCGTGACCGCCGTGCTGCTCCTGGCCAAGGCGCCCCGGCGGGGCCGGGTGAAGACGCGCCTCGCCCGCGAGATCGGGGATGCCGCTGCCGTGGAAGCGTACCGGCGCGTGGGGGCAGGCGTGGCAGCCGCGGTGGGAGCGGAGTTCGACCTCACCGTGTGGCACGACCCACCCGATGCCGAGCAAGAGATGCGGGATTGGCTGGGCGACCATGAGTACCGGGCACAGCAGGGCGGGGATCTGGGTGAGCGAATGTCCCGCGCCTTCGCCGCCCACTTCGATCGAGGCGACCGGCCGGTGGTGGCGATCGGGGCAGATACCCTGGGTGTCGTCCCCGCGGTCGTGCGAGAGGCGGTGCAGGCGTTGGAAGAGGCGGATGTGATCCTGGGGCCCGCGTTGGACGGCGGATACTACCTGATTGGGCTCAACCGGAAGCTCCCCTACCTGTTCGAGGGGGTTCCCTGGGGCACCACCCGTGTGCTCCAAGTCACTGTGGCGCTGTGCGTTGCGCACGATCTTAGGGTCGGGCGGCTGGCGCCGCTCAGGGATTTGGACACGGCGGCGGACCTCGAGGCACTCGGGCTGCGACGGGGTTGACCCAGAGGAATGGGATTCCTCATATTCGTGGGCCCGCGCAGCGCCTTGGAACCACACTGAGGGGATCGGTTGATGGCGTGGAGAGTGATTGACACCGGCAGCGAGGTCTGGCATGTGCACCCGGCCGCGGAAATGCGTCCCGACGTGAAGATGTGGCAGCTGACGCTCTCGTTCCGCGCCACCAATTCGGAGCGTGAGCCACGCGCATTCTGGGCTTCCTACCCGCTGGAGTCGAGCTCCAAGTCGTCGCTGTTTCAGGCCGCGGACAGGCTATCGAACGACGCGCTCAAGGAAGTCCTCGTCCAGCACATCACGTAGCCGGTCGCCGGCCGTCGAGTGTCCGCCACCCCAGTCCAGGAACTACGTCGCATTGCCGAGGCCGTGGCCCAGCTCCGTGGCGAGACGGTGGAGGACGTCGAAGTTCGGCAGGACTGTCGTCAGTTACGGGTGACGCTGACCGACGGGCAGCTGCTGCTGATCTCGGTCCTGATGGACGAGTCGGGCAAGCCGCGGCTCGACGTCGACCTGCTCCGGAAGGTCGACCGGGCGGCGCACCCACAGCTCGAGGTTCGGTTCGAAGGAGCCGAATAGATGTCAACGGCCACCGGGCGTGAGCGTCTCAGATTCCTCGATTTCGAGTTCGAGCGGTTGCCCAATGGGCGCTACCGCTCGCGCGTCGTTCTGGAGGGCGATCCGGGCGACCGGAGGGGCTGGGGTCGCAGGCCGGCGAGCTGCGGTGTGCGGCCGAGGCCGCGACCGACGCGCTGTGCGGCGCGGTGGACGACAAGCTCGCCTTCGAGTTGCTGGGCGTGAAGGCGGTGCGGGCGTTCGACTCCACGGTGGTCATCGTCGCCATCTCGTGCCACAACGGCATGCCGGCGACCCGCTTGGTGGGTTCCTGCCTCACCGATGAGGCGCCGCACCGCTGCGCCGCTCTGGCGGTGCTCAACGCCACAAACCGGTTCCTCGGGAACATCATCTTCACCCGGTAGTAGCACGTGACATGATCCCTCGACGCGCGGCCCTCGTTCTGCTGGTGTGTGTGGCAGCGGCCTGCGCCACCTCCCGGCCCGACGGCTCGCTCGAGCCGACGGCGCGGAGCGTCGACCCGCTCGCTCCCGTCGCGGTCGCGGCTCCGGCGCCGACACCGGAAGACTCACTGGCCGACCAGGCCGCACTCGAGGCGCTGCACGAGCTGGAATTCCGCAGCCTGGCCAAGGGGGCGGGGCACGTGCGCGGCGTCGTTCCGGCGCCGCGCATCAGTGAGCTCGAGGCCAGCCTCGCGGCTCCCCGAGGTGGGGCGGCCAGCGCGGCCGGGCCGACGTACGACATCGACGTTGCATCGTTCGCCGAGCGCGACCGCGTGCGGTACTACGTGGACTACTTCCTCGATCCCGCCCGGGATCGCTTCACCATCTGGCTCGGCCGGCTACCGCGCTACGAGGGGATGATCCGGGAGCGATTCCAGGCACACGGGGTGCCGCAGGACCTCGTTTACCTCGCCATCATCGAGTCCGGATACTCCAATACCGCGGTCTCCCGCAGCAACGCCGTCGGCATGTGGCAGTTCATCGGGTCCACGGCGCGGCGCTACGATCTCACCGTGAACACCTGGGTGGACGAACGGCGCGACCCGTACAAGGCGACAGAGGCGGCCGCGCGGCACCTGGCCGATCTACATGAACAGTTCGGTTCTTGGTATCTGGCTGCCGCGGCCTACAACGGTGGGGCGGGACGGGTCGAGCGGGGCATTCGACGCCTCAGAGAAGAGCCGGACTCGGTGAGCGATGAAACCTTCTTCGATCTCTCGGCCCGGCGCTACCTGCGACGCGAGACGCGCGACTACGTGCCCAAGCTCATCGCCGCCGCGATCATCGCGAAGGATCCG